>CAYZLH010000015.1:0-13689 GCA_964478795.1 uncultured Bdellovibrionales bacterium
TTTTTACTGCACACCCAGGACAACAACAAAACTCTGGCACTAGAAAATCGCCGTTTACTGAATGAAATCGCCAGCTATCAGGAAATGGCCAAAGAAAATCTGCGGCTACGCGAATTAGTCGAATTCAATAATCCTCTAGTGGGAAAAAAGGTGGTAGCCCAGGTGATCGCCCAAGATGTTTCTCCCGAATTTCGGATGATTCGAATCAACAAAGGCTCGGATCAAGGCGTAGTCTCGGGTATGGCCGTGGTGGCTCTGGAAGGTGTGGTGGGGAGAGTCATTCGTACCGGGCGAGATTTTGCCGACGTCTTGACCTTGCTCGATAGCTCCAGTGCCATTGATTCGTTACTGCAAAGAAATCGCGTCCGCGGTGTAATCGAAGGTCAGGGAAGTCCGGTGCTCTCGATGAAGTATCTGCGTCGTACTGATGATGTACAAGAGGGGGACATGATTGTCAGCTCCGGAATTGGCGGCTTGTTTCCCAAGGGTTTAACCATCGGCAAAGTGATAAATGTAAAAAAGAAAAACTATGGGATCTCCCAGGTGGTGGAGGTGAGTCCTAGCGTGGACTTCAACCGCCTAGAAGAAGTGACGGTGATCGATCCACCGAAGTTGCCCCTGGATCAAGTTATTTCTGAGCCCACTACTTCTGCCACCGAACCAGCAAAAGTGGATCCCAAGCTGAAGAAGGAACCACCGGCTTCACCATGATCCAAGAACTCTACCGAGTAATAAATTTTTTCTTAATCATCGTCATCGGAATCATTGTTAGTTCCGTCCAATCTGTATTCTTAAAAATTCCTATATTCGCCTGGCTAGAATTAGATTTGCTCCTTCTGGTTATCATTTATTTGAGTTTGCATCGTCCATTTTTAGAAACAGCGGCACTCATCATCATTTTGGGAAGAATTGTGGAAATTCACTCTTCTGCTCCCGTGGGAATTTTAACAATCTGTTATTTGACTGTGCACATCGCGATCCTGCTCACTCGTGAAATGATCCTTGTCGCCACTACTTTTTCTTCGATCATTCTTTGTGTGGCCTGCGGTCTTATTTGGAAAATTACTTTCCTCTTTTTTGCTCACCGCTACGGAATTTTCGACAACACCTGGAAGTCTACTTTGGAATACTCGTTGCCCTATTTGTTGTCGCTAGGGGTTTTTGCCCGGCCTATGTTTGATTTTTTGCGACACTTTGACCAATTCACTCGAGTTGAGCGCGATTCAGGAGCTCGAGAAATGACTGGAGAGGAGTTCTAAGCCGATGATTGGCCAAAATGAACAGCTCCAGACGTTTCAAGATCGGTTTCGCTATCTGTATGCCATATTGATTGTGGTCGGAGTCATTCTATTTTCACGACTTTGGTACTTACAAATCATTCGGGGGGAAGAATTTAATCAGTTCGCGGAAGAGAACCGGCTAAAGAAAATTAAAATTGAAGCACCTCGAGGAATGGTGTTTGATCGAAATCGGCAAATCCTCTTAGACAATCACCCGACATTCAACGTAACGATCACGCCGCAATACTTCCGCGCCGCTACTTTAGAACAGCGCGACGCCACCATTCAAAAGCTCTCAAAAATTTTGCGAATGAATTCCAAGTCGATTCAAGAGACTCTGATGAAATCTCGCCGACAGCCGAGCTTTCAGCCGGTGGTGATCAAAAAAAATCTTAGCATGGACGAGGTCTCTCTCATCGAGATGGAGAAACTATCGCTCCCAGGGGTAGAGGTGGCTACTGGGATTCGCCGCACTAACGTAAATGGTAAAATTGGCTCTCACTTACTTGGCTACATCGCGGAAATCGATTCCGATGAACTTCCGAAAGTAAACCGTAATGAAGATCGTCCCTATCAGCAAGGTGATAGCCTCGGAAAGTCTGGGTTGGAGCAACAGTGGGAAAAGGTATTGCGTGGTATTGATGGAGTGGAATTTATTGAGGTCGATGCTTACGGAAGAAAAAAAGTATTAAACGATCGCACGAGTAACCATGTAGTGACCGAGATTCCGCCAAAACCCGCAGTTCCTGGTCGAAATTTAGTACTAACCATCGACGAGGATTTACAGAAGACAGCAGCCGAAGCTTTTATTAAAGATGGAAAGACTGGAGCGATAGTAGCCCTAGATCCAAATAACGGTGAAGTCTTGTCGATGCTCAGCTGGCCTAGCTTTGATTCCACCGAATTCTCCGTTGGAATTCGACCTGAATATTGGAAAGAGTTATCCACCGATGACGATAAACCTCTCCGTGACAAAACCATCATCGATCACTATAGCCCAGGATCTACTTTCAAAATTATTTCAGCATTAGCTGGTCTTGAAGAAGGGCTTATCAACGAAAATACTATTGTGCCGGGAGCCGGTACATTTAAATTCGGTGGTCGCGTGTTTCACGACTGGAAAAAAGAGGGTCACGGACCGACCGACGTTATTAAATCACTCTATCGCTCCGTAGACGTATTTTACTACAAACTAGCCACTCGTATAGAAATTGATGTGCTAGCTCGGTACGCCCGTGATTTGGGCTTGGGCCAAAAAACTGGCATTGAGCTCCCAGGCGAAATTCCTGGTCTCGTGCCCGATACTGCCTGGAAACGCCGAACACAAAAAACCGAATGGTATCCCGGAGAGACTCTCTCGGTAATTATCGGCCAAGGCCAGCTCAACACCACGCCCTTACAATTAGCAAATATGATCGCCGGCGTGGCTAACGGCGGAACAATTTACAAACCTCGCATCGTAAAATTTATTGAGAGCCAAGACGGTGGAATTTTAGAAAAAACGGAACCAGAAATTCTGCATCAAACTCGCTGGAGCGAGAAAAATTTGAATTTGGTGAGAAAAGGAATTCAAGCTGTGCTCCAACACGACAATGGAACTGCCCGCGCTTATTGGGTACCGGGAATCGATGCCGCTGGGAAAACGGGGACTTCTCAGGTGATTCGTTTCACCGCCGACACCGTCTTTAAAGACTGCAAAAATTTGGAGCGTAGATTTCGCCACCATGGATTGTTTGTGGCCTATGCTCCAGTCAATGATCCAAAGATCGCCGTAGCCGTGGTTGCCGAACACTCTTGCTCCGGTTCCGCCGGTGCCTCTCCTATCGCCATGGCGGTGATTCAAAAGTATCTTTCCAAAATTGATCCGGAAAAATACTCGGAAGAAGCGCTGAAAATTGCCAAACAAGAATTTTGGAAAAAACGCTCTGGTGCGCCCGCTGCCGTAGAAGGAGGCGATTGATGGCCGTTGTGATGAAAGAGGATGTCGGTACCTCGAAATTTGACTTAAACGCCGTATGGGTAATGCTCTTTTTGGTGACGATCGGGATCACCAATCTTTATAGCGCCACCTACGCCTCTCAAGGCGCGGAGGCGCAGTTCTGGAAGCAGCAGTTGATGTGGTTTGGAATCGGTATCATCACATCAACATCCGCCTATTTTATCCACTATCGAGTTTTAGAGCGATTTGCCTATGTGGCTTATGGGTTCAATATTCTTCTGCTCATCGCCGTATTGCTAGTGGGAAAAAGCGCCCTAGGCGCTAAACGTTGGATTGGTTTCGGTGGAGTGACAATTCAGCCTTCGGAATTTATGAAAATCACCATCGCGTGGACGCTGGCGAAGTATTTTCATGATGATCAGTATCGCGACTATTACGACCTAAAAAATCTGATGATCCCCATTCTACTGGTACTGATCCCGGTGATGCTCGTTATGGCCCAACCCGATTTAGGAACGGCCATGATCATCCTAGCTGTGAGCAGTAGTATCATTTTGTTTGTAAAAGTAAGTCCCCGCTTGTTGATCACCATCGCCTTATTGGCTGCGGTGTTTTTACCTCTCGCCTATAAATTCGTGCTGAAAGATTATCAACGGCAGCGAATCATTACATTTATCGACCCTCAGAGCGATCCCCGCGGAGCCGGTTATAACTCTATTCAGTCCATGATCGCCGTAGGTAGTGGGCAGTTTTTCGGTAAGGGCTTTACTAAAGGCACCCAGAGCCAACTCAACTTCTTACCCGAACATCACACCGACTTCGTATTTTCCGTATTCAGTGAAGAGCATGGATTCGTAGGGTTTTTAGTGATTCTAGTGTTGTACCTAATTCTACTTTCCAACGCCCTCAAGATCGCCTACGGGTCTAACGACAAATTTGGCATGCTGTTCGCGTTCGGGCTGGGGAGCCTCTTCTTTTGGCACATTTTTATCAATATTGGGATGACCACGGGAATTATGCCCATTGTAGGCGTACCGCTGCCCTTCATGAGTAAAGGGGGCACCTTCCTGTTATCCTGCATGTTATCGATCGCCATTCTCACGAACATTGCCAATAAGAAGTCGATGTTCTAGAACAGGGAGCGATGAATGCTCCATACTACTCTTATAGCGAAAGCTTGCAAAAACGTTACGGCGTGAAGACCTATAAAATCACCGTATCGGGCGGGCAAACTTGCCCTACCCGGGATGGTACGTTTGGCCCCAAAAAAGGCTGGGGTGGCTGTTCGTTTTGCGACGTCCACGGCAGTGCGAGCTATTTTTCGAACCTGCGCAAAGAGTTGCCCGTGCGCATGCAGATGGAAGCCGCAGTAGGCGCCATTCAAAAACGGTTCAAAGCCCAAAAATTTGTGGCGTACTTTCAAAGCTACACCACCACTCATGAAGAAATTCAGGAATTTCGAGATCGATATGACCAAGCCGTGACTTTTCCCGGAGTCGTTCGTTTGGCCGTTGGCACTCGGCCTGATTGCTTGCCCGATGAGGTTTTAGATCTTTTGGCGACATATTTAGATCGCGTCGACGTGCAACTAGAGCTCGGTGTGCAAAGCCTGAATGATACTGTTTTGGATTGGTTCGATCGTGGTCATGATGCCCAGACAGCCATTGATACATTAGAACGAGCCGTTCGCTTTTCGCG
This sequence comes from uncultured Bdellovibrionales bacterium, assembly GCA_964478795.1. GTDB lineage: Bacteria > Bdellovibrionota > UBA1018 > CAIPTA01 > CAIPTA01 > JAKFYM01. Next base: position 4,918 of record CAYZLH010000015.1, read on the forward strand.
AAAATTGCAGGCCTCGGGTTCCGCGCGCGAATTTGACGTGAGCGCCCACCTTATTTTGGGTGCCCCAATGGAAACGAACGAAGATTTGATCCGGACAGCTCACGAACTGAATCGCATTGGGGTGAATGGCGTGAAACTTCATCACTTGCACATTCTCAAGAAGACCAAGCTGGAAAAGAAGTTGGCCAAAGGCGAGTTTCCACTGTTGACGATGGAAGAGTATTTCGAAAAAGCCGCCCTATTTTTGCGCCATTTAAGCCCAGAGATCGTGGTGCACCGAACCCATGGCCTAGCTCCTCATCCCGAGGAATTGGTAGGTCCGGAATGGTCGTTATGGAAGATTCATCCGGTGGAACAATTTAAGAAGTGGTTGGGCGAACGAGGCTGGCGGCAAGGCGACCTCTATTCGCCGTCAGTATGCGCCACCGCAAACTCCCTGAAGATTCAATAAATACTAATATTTTTAAACGCTTAGGGCCTTATGCCCGTGGGCGTGTTTCCCCCCTGAGATTGCCCAAATTCGTTACCGCTTGCCGGTGAATTGACCTCAAGTTCCTGCGGCAGTTATCCGATCCTTTAATTGACCATTATGATCAGCAATTAGAGGGCTTATGCTGGGATTGGGGATTCTATTAAGTATTCTTTGGACCGCGAACGCTGAGGCGGGACCGCTATCGCGGGCCTGTGCCACCTTAGTAAAATCCAGTCCAGAATTACTAAAAAAGTGTGTGAGCCATTCTGAATTTTTCGAGCTGACAACCGCCTTCATTCAAGAATGCACTAGTTTCCATTCCGATGTAGACATCCGCATGAAGTGCTTAAAGAGCGGGGCAAACTTAGACATACTAAAAGTTTGCAAAGCTGCTAAATGGTCGCTCGATGGCACTCTCACGTGCATGCGCTCCTACCCCACCCAAGAGTTAATGCGCTCATGCAAAAAAATCTCAGCCGATGAGGAGCAACAAATTCGTTGCGTGAGATCCGGCGTAGATCAGTCTCAAGTAGAAGCCTGTCTCCATATGAGCAATGACCTCGAACAACGATTTCGTTGCATGAAAATGGATATCCCCTCCTTTGAAGCCAAACGTTGTGAGCGAATTTCGAAAAATGAAGCCGGTCGATATTCCTGTCTGCAAGACTTCGTAGCCATGCGCGAGCGCGACTACAAAATGGACCAAAAAGAGGTACGCTCCAGAATGCTGGCGTCGGAGAAAGAACCGGTCTACGAAGATAAAGACGCCCATCTTTATCGAGAAGCAAAGTGGCCAGGAAATCTAAAAGGCATCCAGCTCTTGAAGTAAATATTTTCTAGTTTAGGCCTGGGCCGATGGTGCCGAGCTAACAGATTTTGCTCTCCGCTCAGCGTGCTTGGAGCGCATCGCCTCTTTCGACCGCAGCTGCCCGCAGGCCGCGAGAATATCCGGACCTTTGGAAATTCGAATCGTGGTCGTCATATTGCGATCCAATAAATATTTCTGAAACGCCATTACCGACGGCAAATCGGGACGTTGATAAGGGCTCGCCGGATGCGGGTTAAAGGGAATCAAATTTACCTTCGACGGAATCCCGGCCAACAATTTCAAAATTCTCTGCGCATCAGCCTTCGAATCATTGAGCCCTTTGAGCATCACGTATTCGAATGTAATTCTCCGACCCGGCCCCAACTCATAGTTGCGGCAACCATCCAGCAACGCCTTAAGGTTATATTTTTTATTCACTGGCATTACTTCATTACGGAATTCATCCGTAGTGGCATTGAGCGAAACGGCTAAGTTTACTTTTGATCGCTTTCCCAGTTCCAACATCTGCGGCACTAGACCACTGGTGCTCACGGTAATTTTGCGATGAGAAATGTTAAACCCATGGGGATGCGTGAGAATGGCGATGGAATCCAAAACGTTTTCTAGATTGTGGAGAGGCTCGCCCATACCCATATAAACGATATTAGTGATTCGCTCGCCATATTGATCGGTAATTTCTTTTGGATAGCTGCGCGCGACTTCCAAAACTTGGTCGACTATTTCATGAGTCTTTAAATTTCTCATTAATCCCATGTCGCCCGTATTACAAAAAGAACACGCCATGGCACAGCCCACTTGAGAGGAAACACACTGCGTGAGGCGATCTTTGATGGGCATTAATACAGTTTCAATGGTCCGCTGATCCGATAGGCGAAAAAGGGATTTTTGTGCCTTATCTTCCTGAGAAATTTGGGTGCTAACTCGTGGTGGTCGCGGGATATAAAACTTTTCTTCCAATAGCTCGCGCACTTCTTTGGAAAGATTGGTCATCTCAGCAAAAGAGCTCACCCGACGGCGATACAGCCAAAAAAAGATTTGCTCTGTGCGATATTTTTCTTTGCCTATTTTTGAAATTTCGGCGGCCAACTTTTCAAAAGTGAGACCCGTAATCGGAATCCGATTTTCGGTGGTTTCTAAGGCAACGGCGGGCTGTTGACCAAGCTTGGCCCGTTCATCGAGCGGCGTCGATGCCACCTGCGGATTGAGGCTAACTATATTTTCGAAATCTGCCATAGAAGTGCTCGAATAGTGCGGCAGGTCATAGAAAAAGGCAAGGGAAGATTGCGCCTGTCCCCCCATCATGTTATTCGCCCTAGAATGCAAACCCTATTGATTCTATTGGCCTTTTTTCTCTCCCCCTGTTCTATGGCTGGAGAGGAGCTCTACACCGTACAAATCGACCATTGGGAGAACCGCAAGGTAAGCCAGTTTACTCCTAGTAATTTTGAGGGGCGCCGCTGGGATTTAGAAAGCCTATTGGCTCGAGGGAGAGCGGCGTTAGCAGTCGTACGCCGCCTTGAATCCTCGCGCGACGCCAGCCACTCCGGGCACTCTTACTGCGTTCAAGTTCGCCAACTCTGGCCAGCCCGCCCGGAACGACGGGCCATATATTTGAAGAATTTTTTGAAGCTACTGGGTTTACGCCAAACGGAAATGTTACGGGCTGGCGCAAATTTTCGAGTGCTTTATCCGTCTACCTGCGCGGAGCGTGGGCTAAAAATTATGCCCGCATGGATTGCCACCGGAGCAAAGCCTTAACGGGCCACGGCTCTGGCTCCAGCAAAACTTCCTTTTCTACGTCGCGCGCTGTTTTATACTTTACCAGTGTTTTCCAGGCTACCCGATCACCAGAAATCATTTGGACTTGTCGGCACTCTTCCCACACTCGTTTTGATAGAAACATCGAATAAGCTGGGAGCATATAGTGACTTTCACACCAAGCCACGAATCGAGCCGCACTTTCTGGCAAAAATAAGTCAGTGCCCTTCCAATCGAGTCCGGAAAAATCAGGGTCGCAAAATCCTTTTAGCTCGGCACCCTGAAACTCTAACAAAACGGAATCGATAGTATTGGAATCGCTTACCACCGAAAACAAAAGAAGTTTTCTTTCGGGAAAAAGCTCGCCAAAAAAAGAACGAAACAATGACAACAGAAAATTTTTCCGCGGCCAGAACTGCTCATGCGGACGATCACCAAAATGTTGAGCGAGCTTCGACTTTTCCCCTTTTTCCAAGCTAATCATTTCCCGCAACTTAACCAACTGAGCATAGAAGTGGTCCGTTGCTGGTGCCGTTGGCCGCACCGAGGCCACCTGTGCGATGGACTCCGATAGTACTTCGCTATCTAAAAACGTAGCGCCACTGCAATTGTATTTATGGGCCAAGATCTCCCAGGCACTATCCATGGGCTCTAAAGATCGTCCTTGATCGGAAAAGCCAGAATTGGATTGGCCAGATGAATTTAAGCTCAACGCGGCCGACAGAATTCGGTTATTGGAATGAAGAACAACCATCCCCGGCTTCTTGGGTGGTAAGGGTCCCAACAGTCGTTGAAATTTATGCCAGTTCTGTCGCAACTCCATCGGAGCTCTCCTCCTCTTTCACCTTTGGCAAATCCTGCACGAACACACTCAGTGGAATTACCGAGAGTGGCGGTAACTCTGTTTCGAAAGTATTACCCAAACTCTCAGGCGGAATTTCTGCGGCGGCGCCCGCTCCCGCGGAGTGATGAATGTGTACCGGTCGAGCAAACTCTAGACTCAATTTGCGGGCCGATGAATCTGGATTGATGAGAAAAATCGTTTTCATGTTTCCGCCTTGTCGCTCAAGCGCAGATTCATCTTTCAACTTCCAGTCGATGGCCAGCGAAAGCACATTCGAATCCTGCCGATCGAAGGAACAAAACGGTTCAATTTTAGCAACACTAACTAAACTGTCGCCCAAGGTATCCATCGATAGCTGCGTGTGTTCTTTGCCTTCAATTAGAAGCACGTTACCACCGCTGGGGAACAATCCAATTTCGAATAACCAGCCGTGATTTAAGCGAAAGCTCTTTAGTTTTTTAAATTCCTTTAAACCTTCTTCACAAAGCGAGGAGCGAAACACTACCACTGTACAGTCGCGCTCCTTGGCAATCTGTAATAGTTCCTGAAACTGTCGAAACTCCAGACCGTAACCCTCTTCCACTGCAAACAATTTTGTGCGAGATCTTTCCGACTTTGTAATTTCAGAAAGGGAAGTTTTGAATTGAATGGTCGGCCCCAGCTTCTCCTGCAACAGACACGAAATCTGTGCCGGAGCAAAGCGATTCTGCACCAACGCAATTGCCGGTCGGCTCAATTCCGTTTCATTACTGGAAAAGCCCCTCACAAAATTTCCCATTTTCTTCCGAAAGGCGGGCGAAAGCGAAAGGAAATCGTGTTCATTCATCCAGACTTCGCCAAACAAAATCATCGAGGAAGAAACCAAGAAATTCTTCTCTTTGTCGCGGAGTTGATGCAAATCATCTAGCCAAGCAATTGCACAACTAGCTCGAGCCTTAATCAAACCCTTGAAAAGATCGGTCTGGTTGGGCCCAGAACCGATGAGCTCTTCCAGCAATCGAGCCTGAGACGTATCGCGGGTAAAAAGATTTTCAGAGCGCACCTTCACTCTTGGAAAACGAGAAAAACGCGACTGCAAAAAATCAAATGCGCGAGAGTGAAAAATCCGCTCGGCCAGCGTCGGAGTCCATTCTTCCTTCCGGTAACCGGCACCGAATTGCATGTGTCGCAAAGAATAGTCACCATGGTCGGAGGCCGAGAATGCAGTGTTGTGATAATTTTTAAACAGACTATCGGTTACCACTAACTCTAAATTTCCAGACATTCCATCTTCAAGAATTTCTGAAAGTTCTTGAGTTAACTTCAGCAGAAAATGTCCATAGCGTTGAAAAACCGCAGGAGCTAACAGGCTTACAAGTGGATGAATGTTTGGTGGCACGCAGGCGTAGAAGGGATGACCCAAGCGATCTTGTGCCAAGTTTTGTCGCTCACGTAAAAGCTCATCGGGGATACCACCGTTGGTGTAACCGATTCCCAATTCCGGACACACGCCGAGCTTTAGCGAAAACCCAGCGGCGAAAACTTGCCGCACAAACTTTTGTAAAAGGTGCAGACGATCCGTTTCGAGATGCGACCACGGAATAAACGCCGCAATAGACGTAGCGCCGCATTCGCGAAATTTTTCCAGCTGCGCCAGAAAATCTTTTGGATTGTAGTCCCAATATCTTACAACAGGGTTCAACTCTAACTTCATGGGATAACCTTCTCTTTAAACGTAGCATAAACTAGGGAAAAAACCTTGTCTTTCCATGAGTTAAAGATATAACCAGAAATCGTGTAAAGCTTTCGGTAAAGATTGGAATCTCATCATGGACTTTTCTCTCAACGAAACCCAAAAACAAATCATCGAAATCTCCGCTAAATTTGCCCAAAAAGAGTTGGCACCTATCGTGGTGGAAGACGAAGAGCGTGGCCATTTTCGCAAGGAACTTTTTCCCAAATTGGGAAGCTTGGGATTGCTGGGCCTCACCTCATCGGAAGATTACGGTGGAATGGGATTGGGCACTTTAGAATATTCCCTTTTCCTGGAGCAACTGGCGATACATTCGTCGGGATATGCTACGTCAATTTCTGTCACGGGCCTGCCTATCTCGATTATTGAAGCGGGTGGTTCTAAAGAAATAAAAGACAAGTATCTCCCCGATTTGATCTCCGGAGCGAAGATCGGCGCGTTTTGTCTTACCGAGCCCACCGCCGGATCCGATGCCGGAAGCCTTCGCACAACTGCGGTGCGGAAGGGAAATAAATATGTATTGAACGGCGTAAAGCAATTCATTACTAATGGCATGCACGCCGATATCTTCGCGGTCATGGCCCGCACTGAAGAAAGCCAGCACAAGGGAGTAACCGCTTTCATCGTCGAAAAGGATTTTGGGGTAAAAGGCGGAAAGTTCGAGAAAAAGATGGGAATGAAAGTTTCCCCTACCCAAGAACTTATTTTTGAAAACGTGGAAGTTCCTGTGGAAAATCGAATTGGTGAAGAATGCGCCGGATTTAACGTGGCTAAAAATGCGTTAGACGGCGGAAGAATCTCCATTGCCGCCATTGCCAACGGAATTTCCCAAGCCGCTCTCAGTGCGGCTCATAAATATGCTAAGGAGCGAGAACAATTTGGCAAACCCATCATTGAGTATCAGGGGATTTCCTTCTTGATCGCCGATATGGCCACCAGCCTCGAAGCCTCCCGCCTCCTCACACGCCAGGCGGCCTTTCTGAAAGATCAGAATTTACCCTTTCGTTTACAGGCTTCGATGGCCAAGCTACATTCCACCGAAAGCTGTATGCGCATTACTACCGATGCCGTGCAGATTTTGGGCGGATACGGATACATTGAAGAATTTTCCGTGGAGCGCTATATGCGCGAAGCGAAAATGTTACAAATTGTAGAAGGCACCAGCCAGATTCAGCGGATGGTAATCGCCAAAGGACTGAATCGATGAGACATCCGCTTTTGCTAAAAAACCCCACACTACCGAACTTTGAAAACCCTACCTCAGCGACCGAGTTCGACCGGATCAAAAAACAGGTGGAGGAATGGGAGCAGTCCGATTTTGCCGGATATCGTCGCTTGATCGAGCCAGGCTCCGATTGTTATCCCGACCTTAAACTCATTCATTCGCTAGTCGATCGTTTAAAAGTTGGCGCCACTGGGAAAGAGATTCAGCACTTCGTATTACTGGGCACCGGTGGATCAAGCCTCGGTGGTGAGGCACTATTACGAGCCCTTCGTCCGAGTCTCAAGAGACCCCAATTCCATTTCATGGATAATAACGACCCACAGTGGTTTCAATGGCTACTCGATTCCATTGCTGCCGATGAAACGATCATCTATGTGGTTTCTAAGTCGGGAAAAACTCCGGAAACGATTTCTCAATTTTTGGCCTGCAAAGAGTGGACGAAAAAATCATTGGGCGAAAATTGGCAAAAACATTTCGTATTTTGCTCGGACCCCAAGTCCGGCGATTTGCGGGCCTTGGCGAAAAAATGGGCTATCCCCTGCCTAGACATTCCTAGTCCTGTGGGCGGACGATTTTCCGTATTTACCCCAGTGGGATTGTTTCCTGCGGCATTCGCCGGACTTAAAATTGAGAAATTCTTTGAAGGTGCACGCTCACAGCTCCTTACCGAAGGCCAGGTATTTGGCCAAAACCCGTGCGTGAAAATGGCTGTGAGTTTGGCCGCCAACGCGAAAAAATATCCGATTACTGTGATGATGCCTTATTCCACGCAGCTCAGTGCATTTTCTCGCTGGTTTTGTCAGTTGTGGGCGGAAAGTTTGGGCAAAAACTCACTTGGCCTAACTCCCTATCCGGCGGTAGGCACCACCGATCAACATTCACAAATGCAGCTCTACATGGAAGGCCCTAAAGATAAATGCCTCCTGTTCGTGCATTCACGAATTCGCTCCCAAGATATCAGTTTTTCCCTTCCTCCCGACACCAGGGAGTTATCTTCGTTTATGGAGCTGGAAAATGTATCCATGGGTTCCTTGTTCGAAGCAGAGTTTCAAGCGACTCGTGATGCAATTACCAAGAATGGAATTCCTAACGTCACTTTAGAATTAGACACTATCGATGAATATTCACTCGGTGCTTTATTGTATTTTTGGGAATGGGCCACAGCTATTGCCGGAGCCACACTGAAAATTAATCCGTTCGACCAACCTGGAGTGGAACAAGCCAAGATCCTTACGAAGCAGTACCTTCGGGAGTTGAAAAAATAATTCGTTGCACGTTTTTCTGATCTTGGCGTTGAAAATAAAACTGAGCCTCGTGTTCCTCTACAATCATCTTAGAGACGGTAAACGCCACTGAACTTTGAATTTCGTATTCATGTTTAATGGTATCACCATTGTCTTCAATGATTACTTCCACATTTCCATAGCCAGGCTTCAATAAAACTTTCAAGTACGCGTCTAACTCCGGCTGTTTTATTTTCTTTTCCGCCAGAGCCGCTAATGATTGTTGTAGCTGCTGGAAGAAGACTTGTAGAATTCGATTTCGATTGGCCCGAATTTGCACCCCTCCCCCCAAGTTCGAATACATTTTAACTTTTAGGCGTTTCGCCTCAGACCCTAAAAGATCGATGGCGCCTTGAATGCACTCTTCGATCTGTACAATTTTCTTCTCCTCCTCGGATTTTCTTACGAGAGAAAGCATCGTTTTTACAATCCGCGAACAACGATCGGCGGCGCTCACGATATTTTTCACATCTTCAAAATACGGCGATGTCGGGGGCAGGTCTTTTTGCAGAATTTGCCCAATGGCCAAGATCCCGCCTATCGGATTATTGATTTCATGAGCCACCGACCCCACCAAAATACCAAGCTCGGCAATTTGTTCCTTGGCCAAAATCTTCTCCGTTAAGTTT
>CAYZLH010000015.1:13699-17454 GCA_964478795.1 uncultured Bdellovibrionales bacterium
ATCGTGGAATCGCAAAACGAATCGTCCTGATCCTAATGGAGTTTGAATGGGATCTAAATAGGCTCGGAAGTACCGTTCCCCAATTTGCATTCCCCACTCGCTCGTTTTTTCCTGTGCTTTTTGTTGTAATTCCTGAATCGCCACCACGCCGGGTTCGTTGCCTGCCAATTTCACCAGTGGCATTTTCGCCACCTTACTAAAAGCTCTATTACCTCTCACGATTAGATAGTTCTCATCGAGAATCGCCACCGAATCTTCCACGGCGTCGAAACTAGCTTCCCACACCGTTTTTGTTTCTTCGGCCTTCACGATCATTTGATTTCGCTCTACCGCCAGGGCAATGCCATCACTTAAATTAAAGAGCGTGTCACTCACTCGCTGCAAAATTGTGCGTTCTGGTCCCTCCTGAAAACGTAAGTAGACATGAGCCTTTAATGCGCCTTGAAAATGAATTGGCACCACGAGGTGAAAATGATCGATATCTTGGGAGTTCATGGTGTCGGGATAGGCGATGACTTTTACGTCTTCCGCTGGCGAATGTCGAGAAACAGTGGTTCGAATTGCCCCTTCGATGGACTCCATATTTCTCGCCGCCGAGAGCTCAAGAATACAGCTGCCAACCAGCTCAATACTGGGATCGTCAAAGCTCACCGCCGACATCGAGCCCATGGTGATCGTTTCCGCCGCTTCTAAATCATGCTGGAGGCGTGCATCTTGCAAAACCGAGCGAAGGGCGAAAAGAATTCGATCCTGAGAAAGCTCTTTCGGCAGAATTTGCGCGGCCAATAGTTTGGAATAATTATCTCGAACTTTATTAACGTTGGTTAGGGACGATAGCAAAACTATCCGCTCATCTTTTCCACATAGACCTTCAAAGTGTGCGTAGTCTTTGGCTAAAAGAATTTCGGCGTGGCGATTTTGGGGCAGTTGGTGCCTTTGCTGGTAGAGATCTTCGTGAATGATCCAAACTCTTTCCAAGGCCCGCTCCTAAATGCTTTGCGCATCCACCGATCCATCGTGAAGGCGCAATTTAAATTTTTCTCCTGGCGGTAACTGATCGGAGGACTTCACAGCTTGCCCGTCCACAAAAGCGATCGAGTAGCCTCGCTCTAGCACCTTGAGCGGAGAAAGAGCCATTAGGCTCGCCTCAACGCGATCTAATCGCTGTTTTTTTCGATCCACTACATTTTTTGCAGCTGAAGAGAGTCGCTCGCTCCAATCATCAAACCGCAAACGTAGATCATTGATTCTTTCTTTCGGGTTTTTGAGCTTAGATGAAACGCTGCTGAGTAAAAGTTTCCAACGTTGTAAATCTGCGCGGAGATTCTTGATCAATCGTCGCTCTAATTCTAATACCGATTCCAGCAGCGCAGCTTTTTCTTTGATGAGTAGTTCGGCTTAGTCTGACGGCGTGGGTGCTCGTAGATCGGCCACAAAATCGGCAATGGTAAAATCAATTTCGTGTCCCACTGCGCTGACTACGGGGATTTTGGAGCGAAAGATTTCGCGAGCGAGATTTTCGTCGTTAAAACACCACATATCTTCTAGGCTTCCCCCACCCCGCGTGAGGAGGATTACATCGCCCAGTGCTTTTTCATTGGCCAATTTTAGGGCGGAAATGAGTTCGGCGGGAGCATCTGCTCCTTGCACCAGGGCTGGAAGAATGAGCACATTCACTCCGGCGAATCGGCGCTTTAATACAGAAAGCACATCGCGAATTGCCGCTCCGGTGGGGCTCGTGATTACCACGATTCGATTGGGCAACATGGGAATCTTTCTCTTACGGGCAGAATCGAAGAGTCCCTCTTGAAAGAGCTTTTTCTTCAGCGCTTCAAACTGCGCCTGAAGGCTGCCGGAGCCCACAGGTTCCATATTTTCCACGATGATTTGGTAGGTTCCGCGCGGTGGATAGACGGAAATCCGGCCCCGGCAGATCACTTCCATACCATCTTTGATCGGCGGACCTTTCATCTTAGCGGCAGCACCGCGAAAGAGTGCGGCACTGATCACAGCTTCGGAATCTTTGAGCGAAAAATAAATGTGCCCGCTAGCGGCAGGCCGCCAGTTGGAGATTTCCCCTTTTACGGTAACGAGACCGACTTCACCCTCTAACAGCGATTTAATTGTAGACGTAAGTTGAGCAACGGAAATTACCTTTGGTTCGGTGGTGCTTTTCGTTGTCTCGATTTCATACGTCATAACATTCCAGTTTTTGGGGCCGCCGCCGGCTTCGGCAGCGGAAAGTTCATCGTCTTTAGATAGTTTAGAGCTTGTTGTACTTGATAATCCTCTTTGGGATCAAGTGGTCGGGGCAGAGCGTCTTTATTTTCTTCTTTGTCGTCTTCATCTTTGGCCGCTAGACGACTTTTTCGCTCCGATTCACTTTCAATATGATTCCTAAGATCGGCTTCACTTACCGTTTTATTTTTCTTGCGCAGTCGCTTCATGGTGTCGGGGTCAATATCTTCCAGTGCAATGTCTGGCTCAATCCCTTTGGCCTGAATCGAAATACCGCTAGGGGTATAGTAGCGTGCGATGGTGAGTTTCAAGCCTACGTCTTCGGCTAAAGGAATAACCGTTTGTACGGAGCCCTTACCAAAGGTACGCGATCCGGCTACCAGCGCGCGCTTATGATCTTTTAACGCACCCGCCACGATTTCCGCCGCCGATGCCGAACTACCATTGACTAACACCACAATGGGAAAATCTAAGCGTGCAGTGCCACTTTTGGCGAATTTCACATCTTTTTCGTCTTTATTACGACCTATTGTCGAAACGATGACCCCCTCATCAACGAAAAGATTTACCGTCTCCACGGCCTCGTCTAGCAAGCCACCCGGATTGTTTCGTAAATCAAGGATCAATCCTTTGAGTTTATCTTTAGACTCCATCTTCTTAATTGCTGCTTTCACCTCTTGCGAAGATTTTTCCTGAAAATGATTCAGGCGCACATAACCATAACGCTCATCGAGCAATTCATTTTTCACGCTTTTGATGTCGATGGACACTCGCTTCATTTTAAAGTCCAGTGGCTTAACGACTCCATCTCGTTGCACAGTGAACTTCACTTCACTGCCCACATCACCACGAATTTTAGTGGTAGCCTCAACAATACTCATGCCCTTCGTCGATTCGCCGTTAATTTTCATGATGCGATCGCCAGGTTTAATGCCAGCTTTCCAGGCTGGCGTGCCTTCCATTGGAGTAATAACCGTCAACACTCCGTCTTTATTCACCCACACTTCAATTCCAAGTCCGCCGAATTTGCCCGCTGTATCCGACTTCAGCTGTTTGTACACTTCAGGGGGCATAAAATTCGAATGAGGATCAAGTGTCTCCAACATTCCCTTAATTGCGCCGTAGACGAGTTCCTTGGTATTCACCTTTTCCACATACTGTTTTTCAATGAAGTTAATCACCCGACCGAAAAGAGCAATATCATCGTATTTCGCATTCGAAACGATTTCCTCCTTGTTAGCTGCGGCCGCAACAAAAGAATTAGAAAGCAAAAGTACCCCGATCAAGGCAATTACAATTTTCTGCATGAAAAACCTCTCCGTATCAGTTTCTCAGAGATTCGACGGGGATTCACGCTGTAAATCAGCGAATTGTGGGAGTTTAGTTGCGTGCACTTTCGCGAAACCACGGTACCGGATTCACAGCAATATGACGTTGACGGATTTCAAAATAGACGGGGGTAATATTGAGGGAGGAACGGGCGATTTCTTCGCCTTCTCTCACCTCGTCCCCTTCTC
>CAYZLH010000016.1:0-17331 GCA_964478795.1 uncultured Bdellovibrionales bacterium
CAATCCGCGAGAAATGGTGGAACGAGCCGCGGAGGAGACCAATGCTGTGGTGCTTTTAAAGGGCGCTACGACCTTTATTTCCGCGGGCGATGGTCATCTTTATCTCAACCATTATCCCAACGATGGCATGGCCACAGCGGGCTCTGGCGACGTATTAGCCGGCATGATCGGGGGAATTGTAGGGCAGCAGAAGATGGATCAGAAGGATGCCGTGTGCTTGGGCGTCTACCTCCACAGCTTGGCCGGGGATTTTGCCGCCAAACGCTTGGGCCATCGGTCTATGACCGCTTCCGATATTATTTCGCATCTTGGTGATTCTTTCCTCGATATGCGCAAACACCGGGAGTTAGTGGCTCCGCTCACATGAAACAGGAAATTTTTCTTCCCGATTTAGAAACTACGATTCGTATTGGGCAGAAAATTTCTTCAGACCTAGCCGCTGGGGACATTGTAAAAATTACAGGGCCCTTGGGGGCGGGAAAGACTGCCTTGGTGCGGGGAATTGTCCTAGGTTTGGGTGGGGATCCGGACTCTGTGCATAGTCCGACTTTTTCCATCGTGCATGAGATTCAAACTCCGAGTATTTTAATAAACCATTGTGATTTCTATAGGTTAGGCGGCGATCCTGATCTTGAGGATTTTGGCGGCTTGGAATTTTTCTCACCGGAAAAATTGCACTTAATTGAGTGGCCGGAAAAAATCCGACTATGGAAATCCATTACCTCGAATCGCTTATTCAGCGCTGATCTTCAGTATGATGCGTCGCACAGAAAAATTTTTCTCGACGGATTTTCGAAAATTGTCGACTAAATCATTTTTGGTTGTTGACAATGTTGTTCGTATGGGAGACAACTTAACTATGATGCGTAGCATTAGTGGGCGCGAAAGACCCTATCGCAAACGCTAAAGACTATACGCGTGGAAAAAAAAATGATTGGATATTGGAAGGGCGAAAGCAACTAGGGGGTAGAGACTATGAGACTGACATCAAAAGGAAGATACGCGGTACGAGCCATTTTGGACTTAACCTTCAATTCGAACGGCAAGCCTGTTCGTTTGCAGGAGATCAGCGAACGTCAAAAGATTTCGCTACACTATTTGGAACAATTGTTCCGCCGCTTGCGTAAAGGCAACGTGGTAAAAAGTGTGAGAGGTCCTGGCGGAGGATATCTGTTGGCCAGATCAATGGATGATATTGCTGTGAAAGATGTACTTCTTTCCGTAGGCGAAAATATCAACCCTGCGCGAGATATCGTAGGTCCGGCTGATATGAAAGATTCCACTGTGGAATTCGTACTGACCAAGTCGTACTTTGAAAACTTGGCTGTACTAATGCAAGAATATTTGGAAACCACTACCTTGGGAGATCTCATCCGTAAGGCTCGTGGAGAAAACAAAGTTGCTGCTCAAGCGGGTGCTGGAACCAATGCCAACATCACGACTCAGAATATCGAGCAGAACAAGCGCGTTGAAACCGATCTTTCTTGATCATAACAGCACGACTCTGATGGAGCAGGGTGCGAAAGCAACCCTGCTCTTTTTTTCGTCCACTGAATCCGATCCCCCGAATTTTGGTAACCCTTCTTCAGTACATTGGGCTGGTAGAAAGGTAAAATCCATCCTCGATGATTCTCGTGAGAGCATCGCCGCAGCATTCGGGATCACGGATTCGGAAGGGATCTTCTTTACCTCCGGGGCCACGGAATCCATCAACACGGCCATCAAAGGTTTTTTCTTCCAGCACCACCCACACGAAGCCGTGCGATTTGTTTCGTCCGCAGTGGAACACGAAGCTACTTTAGAAAGTTTGCGTTTTGTGGAGCGCCTCGGAGCTGAAGTACAGCTACTTTCCGTAGATCGCGAAGGACAAATTTCTCTCGATGAACTTAATCAGCAATTGGGGCAGTCCAAAAAGAAAACCCTAGTGAGTTTACTCGCTGCCAATAATGAAACCGGCGTGATTTTTCCCTGGGAAAAAGCGGCCGAACTGGCCCACCAGCACGGAGCCATATTTCATTTAGATGCAGTTCAAGCGCCAGGAAAAATCCCCAACTTTTCCCTTGGCGCAAAAGTCGATATGGCCAGCTTTTCCGGCCATAAAATCGGTGGGCCCAAAGGCGTTGGGGCTCTGTACGTTCGGCGCGGAACGAAAATCGAAAGCTTTCTCCACGGTGGACCTCAAGAAAAAAAACGCCGGGCTGGCACGCAAAACGTGGCGGGAATCGCCAGTTTTGGTGAGGCGGCCAAGGCACTGAAAAACCGGAATTTGGTGTCAATGACGAAGCTACGCGACTCACTGGAGGACCGTGTGCGGCAAGAAGTTCCTGGTACCCACGTGCTGGGATCCACCCAGGCCCGCCTCGCCAACACTTCGTATTTTTTGTTTGATTCAGTGCGGGGCGAAGCACTGCTAATGGGGCTCGATCTCGAGGGATTTGCGGTGTCGAGTGGAAGTGCCTGTAATTCTGGCTCTATTCTTCCCTCTCACGTCTTATTGGCCATGGGGTATGACAAATCTGCGGCCGCCTCGGCCATTCGCGTTTCCCTGGGTCCCACGAACACATCGGAAGACCTGGATTTGTTCGTTCAGGCGCTCAAAAAAGTTGTGGGGAGAATTCGCTCCCAGGGTTGACGTTCAGCGTCGATGCGGGGTAATCTCCTGGCCAAATGTCAGCACAAGTAGCGAAATCTAAAGGCAAAGTCGTAGTGGCGATGAGCGGGGGGGTAGACTCTTCCGTAACTGCCGCGCTTTTACAATTGCAAGGTTATGAAGTGATCGGAATGTCGATCCAAACCTTCGACAATGCCAAAGAAGAAAAAGACCGCTTCGATTCTTGTTGTTCTATTTCCGACATGAATGATGCTCGCCGCGTTTGTGAATCCTTAGGCGTACCATTTTTCGTGGTGAATGCCGTCGATGCTTTTGAAAGTCGTGTGATTAATCATTTTGTTTCGGAATATCTGCAAGCTCGCACGCCGAATCCCTGCGTACTTTGTAACAATCACATTAAGTTTGATTATCTCATGGAGCGCGCGCTCGAAATTGGTGCCGACTATGTGGCCACGGGCCACTACGCCAAAGTGATTTTCGACGAAGAAAGTGGCCGATACTCTATCATGAAGGCGGTGGATGAGCAGAAAGATCAGAGCTATTACTTGTTTGGACTCACCCAAGAACAACTAAAGCGCACGTTAATGCCCCTAGGCGATTTGCGCAAAATTCAGGTGCGCAAGCTGGCCCAAGAGTTTGGCCTGTTGCGAGTTTCCAACAAGCCTGACTCCCAAGAAATTTGTTTTGTGGGCAGTGAAGGATACGCCAAATTTATTGAGAAGAAAGTGGGCGATTCCGTATTTGTGCCGGGGCAATTTTTATTGCCGAAGGGCGAAGTGGTGGCCCAGCACCCGGGCGTGCATCATTTCACTCTTGGCCAAAGAAAAGGATTGCCCGCCGAGGCCCTCCAGGCGGCCCAAAAACTGGGTTACGGCGGCGAAATCTACGTGAAGGCAATCCATTTAGAAAATGGCATGGTGGAGCTTGGCCATGACCAATCTCTTTTTCAAAACTCTTTGATTGCCCATGATTTCCAGTGGATGGCTGGAGGCGATTTTACCTTCGGAAAGAAAGTAACGGCTAAGATCCGCTCGCGGCACGAGGGGTCCTCGGCGAAAGTCACGATGTTTTCTGGCAATCGGGTGCAAATCACTTTCGATGAAGCTCAGCGCGCTATCACGCCGGGGCAGGCCGTGGTGCTCTATGACAACGGCATGATTTTGGGCGGTGGCTGGATCGAAAAGGTGTTGGATGAAAAATAGTCTGTTCACCTATTCCCTTGCCACCATGGGATGTAAGGCTAATTTAGCCGATTCTCAGGCCCTGGAAGCGCGCTTGCGCCGAATTGGCGGAGCTGCTGCCGTTGAAGGCCAAGAGGCCGATGTTTTTTTACTCAATAGCTGCACTGTTACCGATCAGGCTGATCGTGAAGCCAAACAGATTTTACGCAAAGCCAAAGCCAAATTACAAATCGCTGCTGGTTGTATGGCCGAAGTGAGTCCGGAAGCGCTAAAGAGCGATTCCACCGTAGTTTTGCGCAATAGTGGCAAGGATCAGCTAGAAACAATTGTACAGAGTTGGCTAGAAAAGGAATCTCCAGACTTTTTGGTGCAAGGCGATCGTGTGGCTTGGCACCAAAAAATATTGGAAAACTTTCAGAAGCAAGAAACGCTAACCGATGCCCATCGCACGAGAGCGTTTTACAAAGTGCAGGATGGCTGTAACGCCTTTTGCGCGTACTGTGTAATCCCCTTAGCGCGTGGGCGAAGTCGTTCCTTGCCGGCCAGTCAAGTGGTGCAGGAAATTCAAAAACTCGTCGACGCCGGCGTTAACGAAGTGGCCGTTACGGCGATTCACGCTGCAGATTACGAGTCGGAAGGATTGGATTTCACGGGTTTGGTGAAAAAAATTCTCCATGAAACCACAGTGCCGCGAATTCGTCTCACCTCGCTGGACCCTTTGGAAATTCCCGATGCCTTGATCGAGTTGATGAAGAATAATGCCCGCCTGTGTCCGCATTTTCACATTTCCTTGCAAGCGGCTTCCGATTCTGTATTGAAGCGAATGAAGCGAAACTATGGCCGCGCGGAAATTATTGATCGATTTGCAAAAATTCAACGAGATATCCCGCACGCGTATGTGGGATTAGATTTGATCGCCGGTTTTCCTGGGGAAACGGAAGAAGAATTTGCCGAGGGTCGTGACCTTTTGCAAACCTTACCTTTTACGAAGGCTCACGTATTTCCGTTTTCTGTGCGCAAAAATACAGCAGCTGCGCGGATGGTAGCAGAGGGCCAAGGCGTGCCGACCGATATAATTCAGCGACGGGCAAAAATTTTGCGAGAAATCAGTGATCAGAAGTTGCAAAAAGCGCTTCAGGAAAAAATTGGCTCAGTAACCGAGATTTTGGTGGAAGAAAAACGCGTAAAAGTTGGCGAACGCAATTGTTCCACTGGACATGCGCGAAATTTTCACAAAGTGATCGTACCCGGGATTCATCCAGTGAATACCCTAATGCGAGTGCGCATTGTTGGAGTTTGGAAAGATTCATTAAAAGGAGAGAAAGTATGATCGTCTCAATCTGGCTAGCGAGTTTTGCCTTAGCCTCAGTATCGAACCCCCAGACCGTAGTGGAGTCGATTTTTACCAAAGCCAGTGCACCGGAAATCATTTCCGATCAGAGCAAACAGTCGGAAATCAATTCCCTGGTCGATTTTGATGCTTTGGCCAAAGCGGCATTAGGCCCAAGTGCCAAAACTGTTTCTGCGAAAGAAGTACAGTGGTTTCGCGATACCCTCCAGGAAATCATCGTGCGCACGGTTTATCCAAAAGCTCCAGAGTTTCTAAAAGACGTAAAAATCTCCTACGAGGATGTGAAGGAAAAGGGCAAAACCGCGATGGTATTAAGCTCGGTGCAAAACAAGGCCGATTTTACGGATGTGCAATACAAAATGATGAAAAACGCCCAGGGTGAATGGCGAGTAGTGGATGTTTCGATTTCCGGACTTTCGTGGGTCGATTCCATTCGTGACCAGGTGAAGGACGTAGTCAAAAAGAAGAAGTGGCAGGGATTGAAAGACGCGATGAACAGGCGATTAGCCGAACTAAAGGAAGGCAAGTCGCTCTAATGTTGTTCCTGTTCTTTGCCCAAATCATTTTCGCGCAAGGACTTAGCCTCAAGCAGGCTCTGGAATTGGCCGAACAGCAAAATCAAGAGTTACGTGCGCAGAGCTTTCAGATCGAGCAAGCGCGTTTCGACGAAGATCGAGTAGGCGGAGAATTTGGACCTAAATTAGATGCCCTAGTGGGTGTTGGGCCCAATACTCGGGCCACCGGGAACGCGTTGCAATCTTCCACAGATAATTCCCATTGGGGACGCACCTTTTTAGGCAAGTTCGTGTTGACCCAGCCCTTGTATACCTTTGGGCGAAAGGGCAACTACGCCGAGGCGGCACGCGCAGGAGTGGCCGTGGAGCAGGCCGAATATTCGGGCAAAGTAAGTGAAGTTCGTTACCAAGTGAAAGAGGCCTATTATGGCTACCAGCTTGCCAACTCTTTGCGTGATTTCATCGAAGGCGGCAAGGCCGAGCTCCTCAAAGCGCTGGAGAAGCGAAAGAATAAGGGCGAAACTAAAGATAGTTTTCGCATGGAAATATTTTTGGCCGAAGTAGAAAGCCGGGAGGCCGAGGTAAAAAAATATTTTTCCTTAGCCCAAGCTGGATTAGCGCTGCGAATCGGTCAACCAGTAGAGCAGCTGGAAATTCAAGATCCGTGGCTGGTGCCGGAAGAGCGCAAGTTAGAATCTTTTGAATCTTATTGGCAAATCGCCCGGGAGAATCGCGGCGAGTTTCACCAACTTCGTGAGGGAATTGTCGCTAAAACTGCGCTAGCGAGAGCCGAAAAGAAGGCGCTCCTGCCAGCCTTGGTGGCGTTAGCGTCGTATGAATTTGCCGATACCAATGTACGGCCCGAACAGCCCAGCCTCTTTGCTAATGATCCCTACAATCGATCGGCCTTGGCACTCGGCGTTGGTCTAAAAATGGATTTTCAGTGGTCGCTGGCGCAGGCTAAATCGGGAAAATTATTGGCCGAAGCTAATGAACTCGCGGCGAAGCAAAGTTACGCTGAGCAGGGAATTCAAACCGAAGTAAAAAAGGCCTATCTGGAAGTGGAAGAGGCGAGCGCACGGCTAAAATCCGCCAAGACCGCCTACGGCACTGGAAAAAAGTGGCTCACCAAGGAAGTGATCGGCTATGCCTCGGGGCTTTCGGGCACATCGGGCTTGGTGGAGGCCTATGGTGCACGAGCCGAAACGGCGAAATCTTACTTTGAGGCTGTTCATCGTCACCATTTAGCTTGGGCCACATTGGCCAAAGTGGTTGGCAAAGAGATCGACCCTACCATGGCGCGTTAAGCGCTTCTCTTTACGAATCTCTCCCTTTGCGGTACTACGAACTATTCACGATAGGAGAGGAATTCGCATGCAAAGTCCAAATGTGAAACCGGCCACTGGCCGTCTAGGCATTCTCACCCCTGGAATGGGAGCCGTTTCCACCACCTTTATGGCTGGTGTACTGAGTGCCAAAAAAGGTTTAACAAAGCCCATCGGTTCCTTAACCGAGATGGGTTACATCCGCTTGGGCAAACGCACGGAAAAGCGCCAAAGTTTGATTCGTGAATTTCTTCCCTTCACTCGTTTGGAAGATATCGTGTTTGGTGGTTGGGATATTTATTCCGACAATGCTTTTGAGGCCGCATCCAAAGCGAAAGTTTTGGAGCGAGATCACTTAGAGCCCATCAAAGAAGAACTTTCCAAAATTAAACCCATGAGCGCCGTATTTGATCCGGCCTTTGTAAAAAATATTTCTGGCCCAAATATCAAAAATGGCAAAAATAAATTTGATTTAGCCGAGCAGCTTCGTCAAGACATTCGCGATTTTAAAAAGAACAATAACTGCGAACGAATTGTCATGGTTTGGTGCGGATCCACCGAAGCCCATTTGCTTCCTGGCGCAGAACACCAAACGATCGAAGCTTTCGAAGCGGCGCTAAAAGCCAATTCGCCGAATATCGCCCCTTCAATGATGTATACCTATGCTGCGATCATGGAAGGCGTTCCCTATGCGAATGGTGCACCGAACCTTTCGGTAGAACTTCCCTGCTTGATGAAGCTAGCGGAAGACCGTGGTGTGCCCATCGCTGGTTCTGACTTTAAAACCGGTCAAACGCTAATGAAGACCATCGTAGCGCCTGGCTTGAAGGCCCGTCTCCTAGGAATCTCTGGCTGGTATTCCACCAATATTTTAGGGAACCGCGACGGCGAAGTTTTACAAGATCCCGATTCCTTCAAGAGCAAGGAAGTGTCGAAATTGGGCGTTTTGGAAACTGTATTGGAGCCCGAAAAGTATCCAGACTTGTATGGCGATTTGCACCACTTGGTAAAAATCAATTACTACCGTCCCCGTGGCGATAACAAAGAAGGTTGGGACAATATCGATATCTTTGGTTGGATGGGCTATCCCATGCAAATCAAGATCAACTTTCTTTGTCGCGATTCCATCTTGGCTGCCCCCATCGTGCTCGATTTGGCGCAGTTTTTGGACCTCGCCTCACGATCGGGTTTTAAAGGTGTTCAGGAGTGGTTGTCTTTCTACTTGAAGAGCCCGCTCACCAAGCCAGGATTAAAGCCGGAGCACGACTTGCAAATCCAAAAGCTAAAGCTAGAAAATACGCTGCGCTATATGGGTAAAGAAGAGCTAATCAACCATTTGGGTCTGACCTATTACGGATATGATGAAGGCGATGCTTCAAAAATCGGTAATTAGTTGCACCGAATAAATTTGCAAGGGGGCGGAAAAATTTCCGTCCCCTTTTTTTTCCACTTTTTGGTAAATATAAAGATATGAAACGCCCGCAAAAACTCACGTCTATTCCTGGCCCCAAATCCCGTGAACTTTTCTCCCAAGAGCAAAAGCACCTAGCTCCTGGATTACAAGGATTCGCGCTGATGGCCGAAGTGGTGATGGATCGCGCCAAGGGTTCCTGGGTTACAGATGTGGATGGCAACGAGTATATTGATTTTATTGGCGGTATTGGCGTGAATGGACTTGGGCACTCCCATCCTAAATACGTCAAAGCCCTACAGCAACAACTCGAAAAAATTAGTGTGGGGAGTTTTACCTCAGAAGCTCGCGCCAAATTAGTGAAGAAAGTGGCCCAGCACACCCCGGGAAAGATCAATCAGCTACAACTCTATTCCGGCGGCTCCGAAGCGGTAGAAAGCGCGATGCGCTTAGCGAAGTGTTATACGGGCAAATGGGAGTTCCTTTCTTTTTGGGGGGGCTTTCACGGGAAAACTTTAGGTACCATGGGTCTCCTCGGTGACGGGCAAAAGCAAAAATATGGACCCTTTGCCCCAGGCTGCCACTCGCTCCCTGCGTTTCCCGATTGCTATCGCTGCCCTCTGAAAATGAAGCCCGATACCTGTGGATTGGCCTGTGTGGAGCTATTTGAAAAAAGCGCCCGCACGCAAACCACTGGCGCCATCGCCGCCGTAATTGTGGAGCCCTGTCAGGGCACCGCCGGAAACATCATTCCCCCCAAAGATTGGCTAAAAGCGGTGAAAGAAGTTACGAAACGATTGGGCGCCTTGCTGATCTGTGACGAGATGATCACGGGTTTTGGTCGTACTGGTTCGTTTTTCGCGAGCAAAGATTTTGGCGTGGAACCAGATATTATTACCGTGGGGAAAAGTTTTGGTGGGGGCTTTCCCGTGAGTGGCGTACTGACCACTGAGGAAATTGCCAAGTCCGAGCCTTGGTCCAAGCCTTCAGGTTCGTCATCTTCCTATGGAGGAAATCCATTGGCCGCCACAGCGGCGCTCACCACCATTCAGATTATTGAAGAAGAAAACCTCTGCGAAAATTCCCAGAAGCAAGGTGCCCGCCTGCTCCAGCATCTATTGCGTTGGAAAGAAAAGTATCCCTTTGTTGGTGAAGTGAGAGGGAAGGGGTTGTTCCTTGGGTTCGAGCTCGTAAAAGATCGCGAGACCAAAGAACCGCTTGACGAAAAGCGCATGAAGAAATTCTATCGCGAAGGAGTGGAGCGCGGACTCCTCGCCATGAGTTATAAGCCCACCATTCGCCTACAACCGTCGCTAACTATCGATCCTGATACGCTCGATGCGGGCGTAGAAATTCTCGAGGGCATGTTCGACGAAATGCAGCGCTCAGGCGACTGGAAATAGACGGATTGCCTGGAATTGATTTCTCTCATACGATGGCCAAGTGACCCCTACAAACGACAACACTTCGGATAGCTTGGCTCATTTCTGCGTGGCGCCATGGGTGATGCTGCACTTGGATTCCGAAGGGAATCGGCGGCTTTGCTGCGAGGCCGGTCCGGCACCAAAAGAGACTTCGAATAAATCCTATAAAGACTTTTATCTTTCTCCCTATATGCAGGAAAAACGGGCTCAATTTTTACGGGGGGAGTATCCCAAAGAATGCAGAGTCTGCGAAGTCGCTACTCACAAAATTACAACTTTCCAAAAACGATTGAATGAACTGTTTGCCGCTCAGATTCCAAGCATCCACGCAAAAACGAATGCCGATGGCACAATCAAGGTGGATGCATTTGCCCAAGGTGGATTTGCTGGAAGCTACTTAGATTATCGCAAGGACACATGCAATTTATCCTGTGCGACCTGCGGGCCGGAATATAGTTCGTCGTGGAAAAAGAAGCTATTGCCTCTAGGAAAGGAAAATCCCTATCCTATGTCACAAGGTGATGAAAATGACTTGTTTGCTTTTGAACTACCAGAAATTGCCGAATTGCCGAATCTAGATATTTTCTATTTCGCCGGAGGGGAGCCACTATTGCGGAATGAAAATATCGAAGTACTGAGAAAACTCTCGCGAGACGGTCGCGCAAAGGACGTTCGGCTAATCTATAATACCAATTTTTCGGTTCGTGAAGACCTGTTAAAAAAGTATCTTTTAGAGTGGGAAAATTTTAAAGAGGTTTGGGTTTTTTGTTCCCTTGATGGAGTTGGCACAATTGGTGAAAAAATTCGGCAAGGTCTTCGCTATTCGGATTTTGAAAAAAATTTCTTAGAGCTTGAGGAAAGATATCGCCATTCTAACGTCCACTTTTGTATCGACTTTACAGTGACTTCATTTATGTTTTATCAGCTGATTGATTTTTCTCAGTTTCTACTGAGACATCATGGTTACTATCAGGGAAAGTTCATGGTGGGTCGAGAGGCGCAAGCTGGATTTATGCGAGTAGAATACTTAACGCTAACGGAGCGTAAGAGGTTATATTCGAAGTGGTACGAATACTTTAAAAAACTTCCCGAGGAAAGTCGCAAGCGCTTGCGTGCCTTTCAGGAATTGATCGAATCTCATGAACAATTGGGCGAATTTAGTGAATTAGAAAAATTGCGCTCGAAGCAGGCCAAAGAGTTTTTTGAGATGCATTTCAAAGTAGGTTTTCCAATTTTTCCCGCCCCGGATTCTTCGGGTGAAATAGCAATTAAATGAGCAGAATAGTAAAACTGTTATCTGAGCCAACGTTTCTTCAGGTTTTTTTGGGATTCTTTTTTGTACACTTTGCTTTTTGGATCATTTACTGGCCTGGAATATATTCTCCGGATGTATTTTTTTCCTTTCAGTGTCTGGAGATGAACTCTGGATTGCCCTGTCATTTGATTGAGAATTCCCTGCTTTGGGCAGGAATTAATTTTTTGTCAGTGAATTGGAATCCTTCTTACTCGATCTATCTTTTCTGCCAAGTTGCGCTTTCGTCGCTAGTTTTCGCATATGCACTAAAGGCTAGTTTTTCGCGAAGGATTGAATGTTTATTTACAGTTCTCGTTGCGACGTTTTTGCTGGCTTCATTACTGCCCCTTAGAATGGCCGTGTTCGTTGAAAGAGATGCATTCTATGCTTTGAGTTGGATGCTTGTGGTAATGTTAATTACCGGATTTTTACGTTCCAATTTAATTTTCTCGCGACGAGTTAGTGCTACGCTAATATTGATGTTTTCCACTGTCGCCGCTTTGCTGCGAATTGAGGGTTGGATTTTGTGGAGTATTTCAACCGTCGCAGTGGTGTATTTTTTCGCCAAACCAAAGATTTGGGGACTCATCTCAGTCATGGTGGGTTTGACGATGCTGATTGGTTTTCTATTCTTGCACTCGAAACTTAGTCCGCAATCTCAGCAAACCTATTTTTCCCATTTTGCTCAATCTTACCTTCCATATTTGGTGGTAAAAGAGAAGATCGAAATTACTGAAGAACAAAGAAGATTATTTGAGGAATTTTATGGAAAAGACCCAGTTGAACATCGATTTGCAAATCTAATTCTTCCGTATTCCGATCGCAGGCCAACTCGGGTTGAAGAGTTGAACCAAATGGGTCTCGAGCTATTGTTCAAATACCCCCACAAAGTTTTTCTGCAAAGATTAGAGCTACTGTGGTTCAGTTGGCAAAGAACATCCGTACACTATGATTCGGCACAGTTGGAAAATTGGAATGGATTACCTGATTGGCAGATTGAACATGGGAAAAGACACGAGCTGCATTTTCGCGGACCTTTTCGGGAAATTAGTAAAGAAATTGAGGATTCATTGTCTCGATTGTTTGCTGAACCAATATTTCGACTCGGAATGTTTCAACCAATTTTTGGCCTGGCAATGATCTTCGTTTTGCTTCTGCTTTCGGTGGCGCGGCCAAATGTATTGATTGGAATCGCCATCCCACTGGTCCATTTCCTCTTTGTATTTTCAATGCAGTATATTGCAATGCCAAAGCACTTTTATATGGAGTATCTGTTTCCCTTTGCCGGTGTGGGAATGTTTGCTCATCTGCTAGGACGACGGCACTCGCCAAAAAGTTCTCTTTAGCTACGTTTTTTCCAGTACTGCTATTCAGATTTTAGCTGAGCCCACTCTTTTTCCACGTCTTTTGCTAAATCTTGATGATCGACCAAATAGTGAAATTTACCGGCCTTCGGATAGACTACTGGGTCATTAGCCACATCCTTGGCCAATAGTTGTTTCGCTTTCTTATTGAAGGTGCGGTAGCCGGTACGTTCGGTGAAGGCTTTGGCGCCCTCTGCGGATAGCACTAGCGAAATAAATTTATGGGCGAGTTCCGATTCGGTGCTGGTGGCTGGAATCGCAAAGTTATCTGACCACTGCGTGACTCCCTCTTTGGGAATTACGAATCGAATTTCGGATTTTTCTTGTCCCACGGAGCGTACGTCACCAGAGTAGGCCATACAAAGCGCGCATTCACCGCCTTCAATTGCCGGACGAGTTTCCGCCGTAAAACCTTTGATCTGTGCCTTATGTTTTTTCAAATAAGGAAAAGCGTTGAGTGTTTCCGATTTTTGCGCGGGGTCTTTGCCCTGGGCCAAAAGCGCGGCATAGATCACTTCTTTGGTATCGTCGAGCAAAGTAACTTTGCCGCGATATTCCGGATTCTCAAAAAAGTCCTTCCAGGAAAAATTCGCGGGAAGTTTAGGCAAGAGTTTGGAATTCCAAGCTAGGCCCGTAAATCCAACCGAAAGCGGTACAGAGAATTGCAAACCTGGATCATAGGGTGGATTCAATCCTTCCGCTTCAAAATCGGCTAAAAAAGGGAGCATTTCCTTTTTTATAGGCTGGAGTAATTTTGCATCGATCATGATTCGCACCATATAGTCTGAAGGCAAAATTAGATCATAGCTTCGTTCTCCGCTCAGCAGCTTTAATTTCGCCAACATTTCTTCGTTGGACGCGAAGTAATCGAGCTTCACTTTGGCGCCCGTTTGTTTTTCAAACTGGGCGATCACTGAAGGATCAAAATATTCTGACCAAGTATAGAGGCGGAGTTCTTTGGGGGCGGGGCGAGTACAGGCCGATAGAAACAAAAACACTATGAGGATTTTTTTAAGCATATCTGGCTGATTACCACAGAGGCGACGGAAAAACCAAACAGCACCACAGATAAAGCATAAATTTCTTCACCTATTTTTAGGCGCATCATGCTGTAGATTTTTACGGGCAAGGTGATTTGATCGATACCTTTTACAAAAAACGAAATTAAAAAATCGTCCAATGACAAACTAAATGCCATCAGGAATCCGGCCACCAAGGCTGGGAAAATTTGTGGTAAGATTCCATGCCGAAATACCTGCCATACATTGGCGCCCAGATCTTCCGCGGCCTGGGGAATCTGATAATCTATCGCCTGTACTGCAGGTTTTAAAGTTAACGTAACGAAACAAAAGCTAAAGGCCATGTGGGAGAGGAGCAAAGTGGTCCAGCCCAATGGGACTCCAATTTTCTTGAACCATACCAAATAAGAAATTCCAAAGGCGATTTCGGGAAGGACTAACGGCAATAGTAGAGAGCAAAAAATCCACCGCTGACTCTTTTGACTTAAGTGAGGAAGGGCAAAGGCCGTGATTAACGCTAAAAGTATGGATAGAAATGCGCTTCCGGCGGCCAAGAAAAACGAATCTAAAAACGCAAAGAGAATTTCTTGGTTAGCGAAAAGTTTTTGAAAGGCAGTGGGAGAAAACCCTTTCCATACTACAGCCAGTAATGGGGCCCATAGGAAAATCATTAATCCTAAAGTGTAAGTTTTGAGTACTCTCATTCTTCCACCGCCCGTGATCCGGCCCAGAGCAGAGTTCCAGCGAATATTAATAAAAGGCTAATGGCGGCAGCCCCAAGCGGCCAATTTTGCGCGACCAGAAATTGCCGTTGGAGAAAAGTGCCTAAGTAGTAAGCCTGACCGCCTCCGACCATTTCAGGAATCAAAAATTCTCCTAAAGCAGGAATAAAAATCAGTAAACTAGTGGCGAAAATTGGCCACTTGAGCAGCGGCC
Source organism: uncultured Bdellovibrionales bacterium (assembly GCA_964478795.1). Taxonomy (GTDB): domain Bacteria; phylum Bdellovibrionota; class UBA1018; order CAIPTA01; family CAIPTA01; genus JAKFYM01. The sequence continues at coordinate 14,432 of CAYZLH010000016.1, forward strand.
ACAAAACGTCCGTGATTACTTTTCGTTTTTGGGCGCCGAGATCTTGTGCCGCCTCTAGGAGTGAGTTCGGAATTTTTTCCATGGCAGCATAAAGTGGAAGAATCGCAAAAGGAAGGCCGTTGTAAATCATGGCTGCAACCATGCCGTGAAAGGAAAAGGTCCAAGCAATTCCAAAAGGCTCTAAGCGAAGTACGTCTTGAAATGACAATAGACGAATCAAAAAATTCGTCCAAAAAGGAATAAGCAACAGGGTGAGATATTTACTGGCACGTTTTCGCTCTAAGCGAGAAAGATAGAAGGCAATGGGCAAGGCCAGTAACATCGTGATAGTGGAGTGCAAAGTGGAAAAGGCTAAAGTTCGCCCGATCATTTGTAGATACGCGGGATGAAGTAGTTCTTGATAGGCTCCCAGCTGATTTTGAAAACTTACCGAAAGCAAAAGTCCAAACGGACCGACTACGAACAGCAGGAACCAGGCGAAAAAGGGAAGGATCAGGAGCCGTCGACTACCCACAGGTCCTCCACCTCGGCCGAAAGCCAAAAATCCGCGCCTACTGGAATCGGCAGTGGCTCAAAGCTGGGCGACTTCCAAAGAATCTGCTGCCCATTGCGTAGTTCGCACTTGGCTAAACGGTCAGCACCCAAAAATGCACTATCTAAAAGCTTGGCATCCAAAACAATGTGTCCGGACGGAGCTCGCCAATCCTTCGGTCGATAACTAAAGTGCTCTGGTCGAATCATCCAACTTTGTTGATCTTTGGCCGCTGGTAACTTTTCTCGATCACCGGAAAATAAGGAAGCGGAGTTTCCGGGAAGAAAATTGGCCTGGCCAATAAAGTCCGCCACGAAACGATTCTTCGGACGTTGATAGATATCCATTGGACTACCGATCTGTTGAATTGTGCCGTCCTTCATGACGGCGATTCGATCAGAAAGCGCCATGGCTTCCGACTGATCGTGGGTCACAAATAAGAAAGTGATTCCTAAGCGCTTTCGCAAGGCTAGTAATTCTAACTGCATTTTTTCGCGCAGTTTAAGATCGAGAGCTGAAAGTGGTTCATCTAACAAAAGAACAGAAGGTTCCGTCACTAGCGCTCGCGCCAGCGCCGTTCGCTGTTGTTCTCCACCCGACAGGGATTTCACATTTCTATCGCGTAGAAATTGAATTTCCAATAGATCTAGGGCCCATTCCACCTTAGCGGAAATTTCATTCGGTGAGCGTTTTTGCATTTTCAGGCCGAAGGCCACGTTTTGTTCCACATTAAGGTGGGGGAATAAGGCGAATTTTTGAAAAACAGTGCGGATGTCGCGTTTTTGGGGCGGTAAGCGAGTGATTTCTTGCTCACCATGAAAAATCGTTCCCGAGTCCGGGGTTTCAAAGCCGCCAAGGATTCTAAGCGTGGTGCTTTTTCCGCATCCCGAGGGGCCTAGTAAAGAAAATCCCTCGCCTTGATTCAGCTGAAAATCGAGGGACTGCACCCCACGGTTGCCGTGGAATGTTTTACTGAGGCCGCTGACTTTTAGAGGTCCGGTCATCTTCATATTTTTTCGTAAGATAACAAAGGCCGGGGGAGATTTCATGAGAGATTCGGTCGGGGTCGGGAGAATTGAACAGTTTTTCTGATTTGGTGTCAAAGTGACCACTGGGGTCCAAATGGCTCCAGAATCCACTGGCCGGCTAAAGGCAATTTTTTGGTTATTTTCCGCTACTTAGCCTTACTGTGCTCTGTGGCACGCCCCCTGCAATTCTATTTCCTAAGAAGGCCACGAACGGGCCTGGGAGTAGACGATGAAGAAGAAAGATTTTCCAAGAATAGGCGTAACAGAAGGCGATGCTGGGAAACAACTTCTTTGGACAATGGGTTGGGCATTCTTGGTTTTAGCCATATCAATTTTTTCAATTTTTCGGCCATAGGCTGAGAACCAATTTCTAGGATGTTGGGACAAAAGAGAAGGATTTCTCCTTTCCACTCAAAACCGAAAATCGATTTTTCCTCTTCTCGGGGGAGAACAGGAAAAGTTCAGATGAACAAGGAAGTTTATTTGGGGATTTAGGAAGATTTACTCTCGTTTCGGACGAGTGGGCGCTTTCAACGAAGGAATAGGGTCATCCGGCGTTGAAGGTTGGATCGTGGGGCTAGGGGGATCTGAAAGATGCAAGTCTTTCAGGTCCCTCGTTTTTTGTGACTGAAAATAGAAAAGACCAGCGGCAAACAAGCTGATACCGCAGAGAAAAAATAAGGCGATCCAAGCTTTGGATAAAGTAATCTGAATTTGAATGGTCTTTGCTCGAGAAGATTCGGCTCCTAAATTTGTGGAGGAGGGAGAATCTGGTGGAGTCTCATTTTGCTGATGAAGGACTCTCTTTGTAGAAAGTTTAGGCGGATTAATCGGATCCAGGGGCGGATCAAAATCCTTCCATTCATTCCACAGTCCAATCAAAGAATTCGTATCGGATCCACGTTCTCCCATACTGGCGCCCGCTGGTGGTAACAGTGGTTTTTGCGGAAAGCTTTCTAAAATCGTTTCGCGAATAAGACTCACTTCAGCTTTGGGCGTTGGGGTCACAGAATTTAGTTCAATTGGAGTTTCCACTGGCGTAGTAGCTACTGGGTTTAACGTTACCACAGGCGACGAGATGGGCGGCGTTGAATCAGTCACTCTTTGAAAAGGAGTGGTCTTCTTAGACTTTTGCGATTTAGGCGATTTTTGTGCTGCACCTTTAGAAACTTCTGCCTTTGCTGATGCTAACCTGCCAGATTTTGTAGACAAGTTTTTGGCTCGACCTGATTTGATTGATTTCCCATTTTTTCTGGCGACGTTGGCGGGCAAGACTTCGAGAGTTTCGGCTTGGTCTATTTTTTTGACGATAACTTTTTCTTCAGTCTTTCTATCGTCTG
>CAYZLH010000017.1:0-15785 GCA_964478795.1 uncultured Bdellovibrionales bacterium
ATTGTGCGATTTATGAACCAGGTGCCGAGCAAGTGGAGGGTTTTGCCTCAGGCTCAGCAGCAGCGGCGGCGGGCGGATTTACTTCTTTGCTCGTAAAGCCAGTCTCCACGCCCATCCACGACAACGCTTTTATCACCGATTTTATAGCTCGACGGGCGAAAGAAAATTCGAGGGTGCGAATTTTTACTATGGGTGCGCTGACCTCTGGTAAAGAAGGCAAAAAACTTTCGGAAATGGGATCAATGGCCGCGGCGGGAATTAAAGCGGTTGGGGATGGGGCATCTGTCACCGATACCTATTTAATGCGAAAGGCATTGGAGTATTCTCGCGCATTTTTCTTACCGGTATTTTCCTTTCCTGAAGACAAGCTGCTCGCCGGTCAAGGGCTAATGAATGAAGGTTGGAACTCGAATCGCCTCGGACTTCGGGGGATTCCGTCAGCAGCGGAAGAAATTGCTGTCCATCGGGATTTGGTGCTAGCTCGCCACACCCAAGGAAGACTGCATTTACAGCCAGTGAGCACGAAAGGTTCTCTAGAAGCCATTCGCAATGCCAAAAAAGCAAAACTTCCAGTGACAGCCGAGACAAGTGCCCCTTATTTCCATCTGACCTCCGATGCCATTGCCAGTTACGACGCCAATTACAAAATTTTTCCGCCGCTACGCTCGGAAGAAGATCGCATGGCTGTGGTGGATGCGCTTCGCGATGGTACTATCGATGCAATATCTTCCTTTCATACCCCTCAGTCGCGCACGGCTAAGGCCCAAGCCTTTGAAAATGCCTTGCCGGGAATGACAGGGCTTGAAACCACATTTTCTTTAGCCATGGAGTTGGTGTTACAAAAGAAAATCACTCTTTTGCGCCTGGTAGAACTACTCAGCACGAATCCAGCAAAGATATTGGATGTTTCTCAGGAGGTTGGTTCGCTGAAAAAAGGTTGTTGGGGCGACATTACCTTGGTAGATCCCAAGGCCGGTTTCGTATATTCGGAAAAAAATTGCTTAAGTGCAGCGAAAAACTCGCCCTTTTTTGGCCAAAAATTGCGTGGTGGGATTCACAGCACCTATGTAAATGGTACACTGGTTTACAGCTCAAAGGAGAGTCGTGAATGAGTTCAATATTTGGTGAAAAAACTTCTGCCGCGTTGGTGTTAGAAGACGGCACGATTTTCCCAGGCGAGCTGAAGGGCGGTCGGCCCGCAGAGATCGCCGATGGGGTTTTGGGCGAAGTGGTTTTCAACACCGCAATGTCGGGTTACCAGGAGATTCTCACCGACCCCTCCTATTTGGGCCAAATCGTGGTGATGACGTATCCACACATTGGCAACTATGGAATTGCTGAAGAGGATATGGAGTCTGGTTCAACCTTCGCTAAGGGATTCATTACTCACGAGCTAGAAGAAGTTCCATCGAACTGGCGTTCGTCTGTTTCCTTGGTGGAGTTTCTAAAAAAGAGAAATATTCCTGCGCTCACGGGGGTAGATACTCGATCGTTGACTCGCCACCTGCGCGACAAGGGAGCGATGAATGCTTTCATCGTTTCTCCTGAGCCAAAGACAGATGAAGAAAAACAAAAAGTGCTGAAGCACCTACACGCCCAGCCAGTTTTCGGCGATCGTGATCTTGTGGCAGAAGTTAGCTGTAAGTCTGCCTATGATTGGACAGAGTCAACCTCGCCCCTTAATTCGGCTTGGAATGTTCCGATACTAAAAGCCAAAGATCAACCATTGGTAGTGGTGTTAGATCTGGGCGTAAAAAGGAACATGCTGAGATCCTTGGTGGCTAGGGGCTGCAAGGTAAAGGTTGTCCCTGTAACCACCTCGGCCGACGAAATTTTAAAAATGAATCCGAAGGGCGTCTTGCTGAGCAATGGTCCCGGAGATCCTGCGCGAGTGGCTCACGCACCTGAAACTACCAAAAACCTATTGGGTAAGGTTCCGGTCTTTGGAATCTGCATGGGACATCAAATTCTTGGCCACGCTATCGGCGCTAAAACGTTTAAGATGAAGTTTGGTCACCATGGCGCAAACCAGCCAGTAAAGGATTTACGAAATGGTAAGGTGATGATCACATCGCAAAATCATGGCTATGCCATTGATCCAGAGACGTTGCCCGCCTTTGCCAAAGTGGCCCAGATAAATTTAAATGATAAAAGCGTGGAGTCTATCGAATTGCCGGAGCACAAGGCGTTCTCCGTGCAGTATCACCCCGAGGCATGTCCCGGGCCGCGTGATGCGATGGAATACTTCGACGATTTCTTGAGGGCGATGGGCTATGGTGGATAGATTTCAAAAGTGCCTCGATCTAATTATTTCCGAGTATACCGCGGGGGATTATTTCCGTGAGGTGTATCAAGCCAAGAAAGACTATTTTGATAGTTTGGGCATTATTTCTGAAGATGATCCAGACTATGAAAATCAGATGGATGTTTTTATGGGTTGGTTTTTATTTGACCGGCCCTTAGATCAGCATGATTTACCTCCAGTCTATCTTTACTATCGGAAGAACTCGGAAAAATTTTCGCCCACAGATGAATCACTTTTTCGGGCGTTAACTTTGACGAAACATTCTGTATTTGAATTATTAAAACAAAAAGAGAACTCCCTCGTGCTTCGCGATTTGAGTAATCGTGAAAAATACGATGTGCAAGATTTGCAATTTAAGGCCGGCTTTTCCAAAGGTGATATTTTTGAGGCGCGCTTGGTTCCTGAGGGGAAAGCCTACGTTTTCGCCAATGGGTTTTGTTTTCATCCCAAAGAGGCTTTCAAATTTATTGAAGCCCAAATGAAAAAAATTCGGGAAGATGATACGGCTCAACGGACGAAACTCTTGCTAAAGTTGGGGCATATGCGCAATAAGCAGAAGCGCTTTCCTCATATTGATGTTCAGCACATCTACACGTTAACGCCTAAGTTCTGATTTGGTCGCCTATTAGAGCGTTAGTGAAGATTGAATCTAATTGTGGGGAGTGAGAGTATTGGGCTCAGTTCACATTGAGAAAGTCGGAGTCAATTTTGTCGAAACGAAAAAAAATTCTTTTAGTCGATGACGACACTGACCTACGAGAAAATCTTGCAGAAATTCTCCGAACGGGCGGATTCGTGGTGACTGAGGCTGGTGATGGGGATGCGGGAAAGTTTCTAACGCTTCTCTCGGAGTTTGATCTCATAATTTCTGATGTGATGATGCCCAAGGTAGAAGGGCAGGAGATGATCGAGTTCATCAAGAAAAAATGTTCTGTGCCGGTGCTGATGATATCGGGCTTACCGTTAGAAGAGGTGGAAAAGAAACTGACCTCAGCGAGGCCAAACGCAATCTTAAAGAAGCCATTTCCAACACCAGTGTTTCTAGACACTGTGAAGAAGCTCTTAAAAAAATAGCGGCATTAGAATTTAAGCAATCGTTACTTGGCGTAGTAGGTCGATGTCTTGAAGCACCTTACCCGAGCCGCGCACCACGCAAGTCAGCGGATCTTCCGCTAGTGCCACGGGGAGTCCGGTTTTTTCTTTGATCAAGATATCTAGATTGGCCAAGAGCGAACCGCCGCCAGCCAAAATAATTCCGTTGTCCACGATGTCGGCAGCCAACTCTGGAGGCGTACGCTCCAGCGCCAGTTTAATGGCATCAGCAACGGCGCTTACGGGCTCGGCCAAGGCATCACGAATCTCTTCGGAGTTGATCTCAATGGTTTTCGGCGCGCCGGTGATCATGTCGCGGCCTTTTACTTCGTAAGTCTTTTCGTCTTCGAAGGGGTAGGCATTGCCAATGGCGATTTTAATTTGCTCAGAGGTTCTTTCGCCCACGAGTAGTGAATATTTTCGTTTAATATAATTTAGAATTGCTTCGTCGAATTTGTCGCCAGCCACGCGAACGCTTTTTGAGAAAACGATTCCGCCCAGGGAGATTACGGCCACTTCTGTGGTGCCCCCACCGATATCCACAATCATATTTCCCGAAGGTTCCATGATGGGGAGACCAGCACCGATCGCAGCGGCCATGGGCTCCTCGATGAGAAATACTTCGCGTGCGCCCGCCATCTGTGCCGATTCTTTCACAGCTCGTTTTTCCACTTGAGTGATTCCAAAGGGGATACAAATAATGATTCGTGGACGAAACAATGAATGTTCGCTGGTGGCTTTTTTAATAAAGTGACGAAGCATCACTTGGGTCACTTCGAAGTCGGCGATCACACCATCGCGCATGGGGCGAATGGCGGTGATGGAGCCGGGGGTTCTACCCAACATCTCTTTCGCCTCTTTGCCTACAGCTAAAACTTTCGTTTGTCCCCGTGAGTTTCTGTGCACGGCAACTACCGATGGTTCATTGATCACAATGCCTCGATCTTTGGCCACCACGAGCGTGTTTGCGGTGCCAAGGTCAATGGCCAAGTCGTTCGAAAATAAGCTAAAAAATTTCTTAAACATCATAATCTTTGCATCACCACTGGTAGTGTCTGATCTTCTCTCCCTCATCGGCAATTTGTGACATTGCCCGTATACCAATTTCCAAATGTAAATCCGTGTAATTCATAAAAACTTTTTTGGCAGAAGACTTCGTTTTGATGCCGCCCTCTTGCAGTGGCAAGTCACTCACCAATAACAAAGCGCCATTGGCAACTTTGCTCGCAAAGCCAGCCGTGAAAAGAGCGGCAGTTTCCATTTCAATTCCGATTACACGTTGGGAGTAGAGCCGTTCTTTAAATCCTGGGCTAAATTCCCAAAAACGATAATCGGTGGTGTGTATTACGCCAGTACGGTACTCAATTCCCCGCTCAACTAATCGCTCGGAGACGAACTTTTGCACTTTGAAGGTCGGCAATGACGGAACTTCCGGCGGAAGAAAGTGATTGGTCACTCCTTCGCCGCGGATGGCGGCCATAGGTAAAATAAAATCCCCAACTATCAACGATCGATGCAGGCCACCGCACATTCCCAAAAGTAAAACTGCTTTCGGTTCCAAGGTGGCCACCAGTTCTACAATCAACGCACAGGTGGGAGCACCGATATTAAAATTCACCAAACTTACTCCGTGTTTCGGGGAGTGAATCGCACTCATCGCCGATCCCTTCGTGGCCTTTTTACAGCCAGTGATCTTGCGGAATTGCTTCATGTAGTATTCGAAGTTGGTGAGCAGGATCTGTTTTTGAAAATCTTTACGCAACGAGCCCGTGTAGCGCTCGAGCATATTCTCCGCAATCGTGCGCTTCTTTTCGTTCGAAAAAATTCGGTTTGCATTAAAGCCGGGTGTTAGCATGGTATTCTAGTTGAAATGGTAGCATTTTCTGACGAGGAAAGGCTAAGAAAAATCAGCCATTTCACTTGGTTAGCGGGTAAGCCTCGGATATGCTGCTGAGGATTGAAAACGAAGAAGAACACCAAAGAACTTTTTACGATTTTTTTCCAAATCCCCTGGGTAGAGAAAGCGGGCGATGAATTGGCCGACGGCTGTGCAATTCACATTCACGTAGACAGCGACTGCTACCTCTTTGAGCGAAGAAAAAATCAAAATCACTGGAAGTTGGGTAAGACAATAAATCCCGATTTTGAGTTTTGGGTGCCCATGGGCACGCTGCGTCATTTGATTGAGCTGGCTAGTAGGCCGGAAACAGGTATAGCCGCCTTTGGTGTTGCCGTTTTCGAGCGAATCTTGCTGAGCGCCAAGGATGAAAAAATCCATTTTCGCGTATATTTGGGGCTTCTGTCGATTTGGTCCAAAGGCTACTTTTCAATTTTGAAACTCGGTGGGCCTGAAGTAGCCTCATATCTTGCCCAGTGGGGCTTTCATAGTGTGGGTAAAATCAAAGAGGTTTTAAAGAACTCTCGAGGATAATATGCAGTTTGATGAACGCCAGTTTCACCCCTTCCTGACCGAAAAAGAAATTTCGACTTTGGTCGACTCGCTCGCCGAAAAAATCAATGCTGATTTTGGCATCAATGATCGCCTATTGCTTGTTGGCGTACTGAAAGGCGCATTCCCAGTGATGGCGGATCTAATCCGTCGCTTGCACTCCGATGTAGAGGTGGATTTTGTTCGGGCGGCCAATCACGGAAAATCATTACAAAGCCCTGGCACTGTGACTTTGCTGAAAGATATTTCGGTGGATGTAAAAAATCGTCACGTCATTATCGTGGAAGAAATTATTGATAGTGGTAGAACTTTGCAGTTTCTTTATGACCGCTTAAAATCCGCCAAGCCCCTTTCCCTTAAAATCGCCACCTTGCTCGATAAGAAATCGAAACGTTTGGTGAATCTGCACGCGGACTATGTGGGCCAAGTAGTCGATGACCAATTTCTCATTGGGTACGGCTTGGACTTAGAGGAAAAGTGCAGGAACCTACCGGAAATTCATGCGCTCAAATATCCTAACTAGTACCGTATTATTTTTCCTGACCATCGCTGGGGCATTCGCCGCCAAAGATGAAATCACGATTTACTTGGTGAAAAACCGTTCTGCTCCAGAGTTGGTTTCGGTGGCGAGCTCAATTTTTGCGGGAAAAGCGAATATCACGAGTTCAAACGAAAAGATCGTCATTGCGGCCAGTCCAAAAACTACTGCTCAGGTGGTGAATCTATTAAATGAGTTGGATCAACGACAAAAAACACTTCGCGTGAATTTTCGTTGGCGAGGCGAATCAGCGCAAACCACTAGCGAAAAGGGAGTTTCCGGTGGTGTTAAGGGCAAGGGTTGGCGCGGTAAAATTGCTCCGAAAAAGGAGAGTGGGGCCTCCGTATCTGTGGGGGGCGTTACAGTTTCAGCCAATGAGGGAACGGCTAACTCTCAGGGAGGGGGAACCCAGTCGATTCTGCTAACTGGATCTGGCGAAGGGAAAATTTCTTTGACGCAAATGGCATCTGGTACGTACTTGCAAGTAAAGGTGACTCAGTTGGCTTCGCAGTTAGTGAATTTAGAGGTGGCGCAGGTGGGACACGATGGACCAATTGTTGGTGGAATTCAAACCCATATTACCGTACCTGTGGGGCAGTGGCGGGCACTCGGTGGCGTGAAGACTTCGGGGAATGCGCGCCAATCGGAAATCGCCTCCGGCAGTGCAGAAACCTCTGCGGCCAACAAAGATTTAGAAGTTCAAGTTGAGCAAGTTAACGAATAGTGCCTATAATTTGAAAATGAGTTTCCTCGGTTTCCCAATCGAATCTGGCGTATTGTATCAATCTGAACAACAGATGTATCCCTCACGTCTTCTTGGCTATAAAAATTCCTCTTTTACTAATGAAGATCCAAACTCTCATTTTTTTGGTTTCGTGAGAAAGGGGAGTTTGAACATTGGTGTGAACGGACGGCCCGCTCAACCCGTATTTTTCTATTCCTGGAGCGTTTCTACTTGAGGGAAAGGGTGAGGCCGTTTTGTTTCAACGATTCGGCTATCGAGGATTTTTTCAGATTGGTGGACCCATTGAATCATCTGGTCGCCTTTGTTACATCGATCACAGTCGCACTTCGCTCCTGGTGAGCCCCCCCCGCAATGGTGACCCATGTCTCAATTTGCTCACGTTTCCTCCGCATATTGAACAAACCCCGCATATTCATCCAACCATTCGCTTAGGATTAGTTGTGGCTGGCGCTGGACAATGTGTTTTGGGTTCCAATAAAAAAATATCGCTCGAACCGGGATTAGCGTTTTGTATCGAAGAAGGAGCTCTTCACTGTTTTCATTCTGGAAAGAGTGGGCTTTCGGTAATCGCTTATCATCCTGATTCGGATGGAGGTCCGACGGACTTCTCCCATCCGATGTTAAATCGCACCTATATTCAGAAATAAATGTCGGCCGCACTGACGGTGATGGATTTCGTGACAGCGAAGTCTTCTTACGAGAGCTTATTCAAGGCATCTTCTAACACCTTGAGTTTCTCCTTGTTGACGGCTAGCTGAGTTCGTTCCACTTCCACTAGCTCCGGCTTGGCCTTGCTAACAAAACCAGGATTTCCCAATCGTCTCTCCGAAAAACCTACATCCGAACGAACCTTTTTAATTTCCGATTCTAGGCGAGCTTTTTCGGCGCTTTTATCTACTAATCCATCTAACGGAATAGAAAGCGTAAAGAGATCTGTGGTCACTTTGGAAATCGAGCCTTGGGTTGGGCGTTCATTGATATGAACTTTGCTAATTTTTGCTAAGCTCAGCACAAAGTGCTCAATCTTTTTCCAAAGCATAGAGTTTTGCGTCTGCAAATATACTTCGATTTGGGCCTTCGGGCTGATTTTATTTTCGGTGCGGAAGTTTCTGATGGCCTCCACCAAATTTTTCAATGCTTGAAATTCACTTAAGGAATCTTTGTCAGCAACTAATTTAGGATTCTCTTGAGGGAACGGTTGCATCGATAGGTTACCCTTTTGGGCCCAAGGAAGCTCACCATAGATTTTTTCTGTAACCATGGGAGCCATGGGGTGAAGCATTCGCAAAATAGAATCTAAGGTGAAGCAGAGCACGTCTAAGCTGCCTTTTTTAATCTTCACCATTTCTAAATACCAATCGCAGAATTCATACCACACGAAATGGTACAGGTGATGAAAGGCGCTATCAGGACGATACTGCTTCAAATCCTGATCCATTTTTTTGCTCAAATTATTTAAAGAATCGAGCATCCAACGATCCACAAAATCGAAATCGCCGGTGGAAGGATCGCGGAAACTGGTAACCGATTGCTCCTCAATCTGCATGAGCGCGAAGCGGCTAGCATTCCAGAGTTTATTGATAAAGCCTTTGTAACCTTCAAGGCGCTTCAGATCTAAGTTTACGTTTCGACCCTGGCCAGAGAGGGCGATGAGAGTGAGACGTAAGGAGTCTGAGCCATTTTTCTCAGTGACGTCCAGGGGATCAATTACATTCCCCTTGGTCTTCGACATTTTTTGTCCTTTTTCATCGCGAACCATGGCGTGCAGGAAAACATCTTCGAAAGGAATCTTTCCGTCCATGAAATGGGTGCACATCATCACCATACGGGCTACCCAGAAGAAAAGAATATCAGATCCTGTTTCCATGAGCGCTTTGGAGTCTCGTCCTTGACGAGCTTGATCAAATCGCAGCGTCGGATAAAAAGTGGATAACTCAGGAGTATTATCGGGCCAGCCGAGCGTAGAAATCGGCCAAAGACCAGAACTATACCAAGTATCTAAAACGTCGGGATCTTGTTCGATTTTCTTTGATCCACAGTGCGCACAGCTGGTTGGGTCAGCATCATTTGCGGATTTTGGTACCGTTACCTTTTGGCAATCGCCACAGTGCCAAGCGGGAATCTGATGACCCCACCAAAGTTGACGGGAAATACACCAATCTTGAATATTGGTGAGCCACTCAAACCAAGTTTTCTTCCAGTAATCTGGATAAAAACGCAAAGCAGGGTCTTCTCCCTCGGCAGCACGCAGGGCTTTTTCCGCTAAGGGCTTCATGTTCACAAACCATTGCATCGAGACTAATGGCTCCACCACCACGCCACTGCGTTGGCAGTATCCTAGATCGTAGTTATGCTTTTCTTCTTTTACTAAAAGTTCCAGCTCCGTGAGCTTTTGCGCGATTCTCTTACGAGAATGAGCGGCAACCATGCCGGCAAATTCACCCGCAGCGTCGGTAAGTTTTCCATCTTTGCCGATGCAAACTAAAGTTTTCAGATTGTGGCGTTTGCCGATTTGCCAATCGTTTGCGTCGTGTCCGGGGGTGATTTTCAAAGCACCCGAGCCAAACTCGCGATCCACATAATCATCGAGGATGATGGGAATTTTTCGACCGGAAAGAGGAATAACCACTTCTTTGCCGTGGAAGGAAGTATAGCGAGGGTCTTCAGGGTGCACGGCCACGGCCACGTCAGCAAAGATCGTTTCAGGGCGAGTGGTGGCCACGGTAATCGATTTCCCCGAGCCATCGGCCAAGACATACTTTAAATGATAAAAAGCGCCTTGAACTGGCTTGAGTTCCACTTCCAAATCAGAAATCGCCGTTTGTAATCCTGAGCTCCAGTTTACGATCCGTTCGCCGCGGTAAATTAACCCTTCGTGAAAGAGCCGCGCAAAACTTTCTCGCACGGCCTTGCAGCTGCGTGGGTCGAGTGTGAACTGTTCGCGTTCCCAATCACAGGAGGCGCCGAGCGAGCGAATTTGTTCGGTGATGGTGCCGCCATATTCTTCTTTCCACTCCCACACGCGTTTCAAAAATGCTTCGCGTCCCAACTTTTGTCGCGTGGTGCCTTCGGACTCTACTTGGCGTTCCACCATTACTTGCGTGGCAATTCCCGCGTGATCTTGGCCCGGCAGCCAAAGTGCATTGTAACCCAACATGCGCTTCCAGCGGATGTAGGTGTCTTGCAGAGAAACGAATAGCGCATGCCCCATGTGGAGGGCGCCCGTAACGTTGGGCGGCGGCATGGTGATCATGAAAGAGGGTTGTCCAGGATCCGAGCGATCCTTGGCAGCAAAAAGTTTTTGATCTTCCCAGAGTTCGTAGATCTTGGGTTCGAATTCTGCCGGATTATAGGATGGGTCGAGTTTCATCTGGAACCTACTTTACGTAGTCACGCTCGATAGTTTTCATTGTCGGTCTCACATTATGAAAGCCATCGTGAGTAAAATAAAAGATTGTCAAAATAATTAGCAGCAGTGAAATGAATGCGGTGGCGATCATCCTGGCTCGTTGGCCAGAACGGCGAAAGTGATTCGCCAGTTCCGCCAAAATCAGCGCCGAAGGAATTCCCCACCACGGGTAATATTCTGCGAAAAAATAAATAAACGAACTCAATTCTACGCCTTACAAGCGCGCTTTAAGTCTTCCGTGCGATCTGTTTCTTCCCAAGTGAAGCCTTCGCCTCTGCGCCCGAAGTGGCCGTAGGCAGCGGTTTGACTGTAAATGGGGCGCAACAGCTTCAAGGTAGAAATGATCTGCGCGGGTTTAAAGGGGAATACTTCACGAACGGCCGCTTGAATTTTAGCAGGATCTACTTTCGCTGTGCCAAAGGTCTCTACCATCAAGCTTACTGGCTCGGCCACACCGATGGCGTAACCCACTTGCACTAAGCAACGATCGGCTAGGCCGGCAGCTACCACGTTTTTCGCTGCGTAGCGGGCCATATAACAGGCGGAGCGGTCTACTTTTGAAGGATCTTTCCCCGAAAAAGCTCCACCACCGTGAGCGCCGTGACCGCCGTAGGTGTCTACAATAATTTTTCTTCCAGTCAGTCCAGCATCGCCCATGGGGCCGCCCACGACGAAACGTCCGGTGGGATTGATGTGAAACTTGGTTTTGCTATCAAGCCATTCTGCAGGAATGGTTTTCTTGATCACTTGCTGGAGTACGTCGTCTTGAATTTGTTTTAGCGTCACGTCTTCCGAGTGCTGCGAGCTCACCACTACGGCGTCTACACGTACGGGCTTACCATCACGATATTCCATCGTAACTTGGGTTTTACCGTCGGCGCGCAGATAGCCCAATTGTCCGGATTTTCTCACTTGGGTCAATTTTTCGGCCAAACGATGTGACCAATAAATGGTGTGGGGCATTTGTTCGGGAGCTTCGTTGATAGCGTAGCCGAACATAATGCCTTGGTCACCGGCACCTTGCTCTTTGCTTTGACTGGTTTCAGCCGTAACGCCCAGAGAAATATCGGGTGATTGTTTGCCCAAAGAAACGAGCACACCGCAGGTTTTGTAATCAAAACCCTTGGCAGAATCATCGTAGCCAATTTTTTGAATGGTATTGCGAACTACGCTGGTAATGTCGACCTGAGCGGCGGTGGTAACTTCACCGGCCACAACCACTAATCCAATACCCGGAATGACCAGTGCGGCGGCACCCACTAATCCCGTGGTGGTCAACGTTTCACAAGCGACACGGCTTCTTGGGTCCTGGGCCAAAATGGCATCCAAAACAGCATCAGACACTTGATCACAAATTTTATCTGGGTGTCCTTCGGTTACAGATTCAGACGTAAAAAAATAATCCTTCAAAGCCATGACAATACCTCGATCAATGAACGTTCAACTTTTGTAGATAAAAAACTATACCGACAGTTTATACATGAATAGCAAATTTGGGAGTCGTTCCCTTATTGCGGAGTGCTTTTTTGCGGCGCTGGCCTTTTTTGGTGATTTTTGCTTTGCGAGCGAGTTCGGTTTTGCGTGTTGGAGAAGCCATAAATTCCTCAATTTCAGTTAGTTAATTCAAGGGTTTAGAGCTAACCCAGCCGAAGGGAGAAATCAACCCTTTTCCCCATTGGCAAGGCCCTTGCTCTAAGGGGAAAAATGCAGAAACCCTTTTCGATCTCTCTTGTGGATTTTATTGGTGGAGCCCTGATTTTTTTGACGCTTCAGGGCCAATTTTCATTAGCCCATGCGGAAACCTTGGTCTTGGCTATAGGCGAGCAAAAACAAATAGATTTGCCTGCCAGTGCCAGATTCAGCCTAGGCAATCCCGAGGTTTTGCAGGCCAAATTGATGCCCATGCCCAATGGAAAAGGCGGTGGAATCTTGGTGAAAGGAAAATCCCAAGGCTATTCTGATTTGTGGATATTTCAACCGGAAGGAAAATCAAAATCACTGGAATTTCGGGTAGTTTCAAAAAAACAGGCCAGCCTAATGGGCGATGGGGAGCGATTGGTGCCGCAGCTTGGCCAAGACCTTAAAATCGAGCCGCTTGCCGGCGGGTGGATCGCTACCGGGAAGGCCAAAAAACTCAGAGATTGGAACCGGCTCCAGGCCATCGAATCGCAAGGGAAGACCGCCTTCCAGGGGTTGGCAGAGCTACATCCGCTGGAGCGATTGAAGGCGGAATCGAAAATTCAACGCCTCTTTCGGCAGGCCAACCTCCGCCATTTATCCGTCAGAGGGGTGGGGAACAATATTCTGTTAGAGGGCGGCTGTGCTTCGAAAGAAGAAAAGCAATTTGCCGAGGAGCTGGCGCGGCAGGTGTTTCGTCCGGTGAGATCTTTTTTAGAAGTCCCATTTGAAAAAGGCAAAACTCTACGTTACCGCGCAAAAATTTTGGAAATCGCTAAATCCTCTGCTCATGAATTGGGAATTCGGTGGGAGCAGGGGGTTCCCACTGCCATTGAATGGGGAAAGGTCGCTACGCGAGGCAACTTCGCCTGGAACTCGACACTAAAACTTTTGGAACAGACGGGCCAGGTGAAAGTACTTTCCCAGCCCGAACTTCTGTTAAACGAGAAAGGTGTGGCTGAACTAAAGGTGGGGGGTGAAATCCCGATATCTCTCGTCTCCAAAGAGTCGGCCACTGTGCAGTGGAAATCCTATGGACTGCACCTACGGCTTGAAGTGCCGGGTAGCTCGAAACAGATTTCGCGCACGAAAATCGGAATGGAATTGAGTAGCCTAGACCCAACGAATGGCGTTGATTCCATACCGGGAATTCGAATCAGCAAAATGGAAACAGTGGTGGACTTAAAATATGGTCGCCCGGTAATTCTCTCCGGTCTGATGGATCATCGGCAGGTACGATCGGTAAATCAACTGCCTTGGTTGGCAGAAATTCCGATTCTGGGAAGCTTGTTTCAATCGGAAAACTTCCGCGCCAATAAGTCCGAGCTGATGATCGCTCTTGAAGTCTTCCCTGCGGAATTTTAAGGGGGGGATGATGGTGGAGTTCCAAGAGTTTCTGCATGGCTCATTAAGGGATCCAGGTATTTCGGAAATCCTATTGAACGGCTCAAATTCAATTTGGTTGGAAAAAGCGGGGACGCTAGAACATCAAATCGGCCTGCAATTTGAAGAGGAAAATATTCGCGCTTGGGTGCGGGGATTACTAAGTTCACAGGGAAAGCGCATCGACTATTTGCAACCATTTTCTGATGCCTCATTGCCTTGCGGGAGCAGGCTTCACGTAGTGGGACCCCCGATCGTTCGCCAGTATTGCATTTCAATTCGGAAGCAGACAAAACATTCTTTTTCAATACTAAATCTCGCAGAACGTAAAACGATTTCCGATCGCCAGCGAGAATACCTGGTGAATGCTATTCGCAGTCGAAAGAACATATTTATTAGTGGGGGTACGGGTTCAGGAAAAACGACTTTGCTGACGGCGCTTATCGATGAAATGGATCAGCGTGAGCGAATTATTGCCCTAGAAGACGTGGCCGAAATACATGTAAAACATCCACATTTTCTTTCGCTGCTCACGCGAACTCATAATCAAGAGGGTGAGGGAGAAATCACGCTTCAAGATTTATTGCGCCAAACGTTGCGGATGCGCCCGGATCGGGTGATTTTAGGCGAGTGCCGTGGCGGGGAGGCGCTGCATCTTCTCTTGATGTTAAATACGGGCCATTCCGGGTCTATGGGTACAATTCACGCAAATTCTCCTCGCGAGGCCCTACATCGATTGGAGACCTTGGCTCTACTGCAAGCGGAGAATTTAGGCGCCGAAACCCTTCGTCGACTCATTCTTGGCGGAATTCAGGTGGTGATCCAGCTAGAACGACAAGATTCACTGCGGTCGGTAAAATCCATTGTGGAAATCAAAGGATATGAGGGTAGTAATTATCTTTTGAAAGAGATTTAACTTTGGCGTTGATGAAACTTTTTGATTCCCCAAATTTTTCCATGCCTCCGCGGGAATATTCATTTGCGGAGTTCTTACTGGAGAGCTAGTGAACAGTATTGCGAAAAATAAACTTAGAGAATAGATGCGAAAAAGTTTTTGCATTAGATCTGCCTCCATAGCGGAATGAAAAATATGGTCAAAGCCAGCAGGCAGGCTGGAAGAAAGCATAGAAAAAGAGGAGCAAGTAATTTTACTGGCAAACGGTGCGCCTTTTCCTCCCATTGATAATGGAGAGAATGCAGATGTTCTTCTAAGAATTTTAAAAGCTCATCTTTGATCGGTGCGCCGGCATGCACAGATTGTTCAAGAATGTGTTGAAAGAATTTTCCTCGATCACTTTCTGCAAAGGCGACCACTTTCTCATTGGGAATTTGACGTTCACACTTTTCATATGCCGTTTGTGAATCGATGCCCGCGGAAAGAAATAGAGCCCATTGCAAAGCAAATTTTGGCACGATTTCGTATTCGATATCCTCTCGTGTGCTGGTGCTGTTGAGTAGTTTTGTTTGCAAGCTATCAATCCAGAATTTCCCGCCACCTAGAAAAAAAAGTAGTAGTGCCCCAAGCAAAGCCGTTTCTGACATTCGTAACAGAAGGAAAAAATTTTGAAGATCGAGGAATGCTAGGGCCACCAGTAGAAGCAAAGGCAAATAAGAAAGCACCGTGGCTTGTGCTCTTGCTTGACTGGTTAGTGCCCGAATTTTTGCCTTTATTTGTAGAACTTTTTGTAGATTTTCCGCGTAGATGGAGAGTGGCCCGAGAATCGAACAACCACTCTCGATGGCGATTAGGAGAATTTGTGCTAATGAATGATTAGGTTTTCTCGTTAAAACCTGATCAAGGATAGATTTCTGATGCGTGTCCGGAAAGGTAGCGCGAATCTTATTCACCGCGGTTTCAAGTGCAATACCGGAGCGCAATTGCCGCAGTAACTCTCGGGTGAGCTCAAGTTCGCTGCTGAAGTTTTCCGGTAGCGTCCTCTGTTTGAAAAGGCTGACTAGCAACAGGTAAATTGCATCAATCTTAGGTCCGAACGCGCCGCAAAACAAAATCCCCGCAACCCCGACGATAAATAGAAAAAAAATCATGAGAAATTGAGTTGCAAGGAAAATACCGGGAATGAATCGAGTTTGCTGTCTTTCCCCAGAAACCAGGGTAAAATTTTTTTACTAGAGGTAAATGGATGAAACTCGCCAAGACAAAAATTCCGTTTTTCGGAAAAAAGGAAA
>CAYZLH010000018.1:0-4638 GCA_964478795.1 uncultured Bdellovibrionales bacterium
AGAAATAATTTCGATCTATCTGGGGGTAAGGGTGGAGCAAAAAATGCTCGATATTTGCCGGAGAAAATAGGTGGCTCGAAGTCATTTTATGAAATTCGAATTAAGGCCATCGCTGAAAATGGTGTGTTTGTTCAGAACAATCTATTGGATGCTGAATTCAAGGGCGAACTAACACTGCTAAATACATTTGAGTTTCCCCAAATCGTCGCTCGAGCCGAATTGGTAAGAGGAAAACTATTGTTTCGTAATACAGCATTTACTTTAGATCACGCTTATATTCGTGCGCCGAATCCAGAGGTTTTTAACCCACAGTTTTCGATTGGTGGAGTTGCCAACGTAGACAGTTATCGAATTTCAATCTTTGCGAGCGGCACGATTGAAAAGCCAAAAATTTCACTTTCGTCGTCCCCGTCAATTCCTCAGGAAGATATTGTTTCGCTTTTGGCATTTGGATACCGCGGCGAAGATGCTCGTAAGGTGAACCCAAACGATACGAGTGCCATTACGTATTCAGAGGTGGGGTCGATTCTTCTTGAGCAACTGCAGATCAACCAAAATTTGTCGTCCAAAGGCCTGAAGGTATCAGTAAGTCCTTCACTAAACGAATCGGAAGCAAGTATTATTCGACCAAACAGCACGCAAACTGCCGCCCCTAAGGTGAATGTGAAAACGCAGATTATGAAAAATTTGGATGCTAGCTTTGGTGGAACGGTGGGTTCTGCTCAGGGGCAATCCTTGGATGCACGATTAGAATATCGTCTAACGAGAAAAGCTTCAGTTAGTGCTGTATATGAACAAACTCCTGGACTTGATCTTAACGATGTTAAGAGTTCTTACGGTGCCGACTTGAAGTTTCGCTGGGGGTTCAAATGAATCTTCGGCTAATATTTTTAACTCTGTTGATTTTGGTAATCAGTGTGTCGGCGGGCGCCGATGACGAACGTTTCGAAAAATATCGTGGTGATCGAATTAACGACATAGTGATTGAAGGCGATGGAATTCCGCCCCTTGCCAGGGACCGAATTTTAAGTTTAAAGCGTAAAAACTTTAGTCCCACAGATATACGCACCTTGTTGATCTGGATGAATGAAAGTGGAGTTGACCACGCGGTACATATTGGAATTCGACCAGATCGCGGCGGGGTAATCGTGGTTCTCACTGCCAAGCAAAAAACAAAGATTAAGGAAATTATATTCGAAGGCAACGCCGTCATTGGGGCCAATCAACTTCTACCTTTGACTCAAATGGCCGAGGGATTTGAATTTGAAAGGGAAGTGGCGGAAGAAGCGTTAAAGAAGATTGGACTCAATTATAGTCGAATGGGCTATCTGGCCAGCGAAGTTTCTTACTCTTTTGATGAAAAATTGGGGAAGGTGACTTTTAGAATTGTGGAAGGCGAACCGACTTTGTTGGCGAATCTAGAGATTTCTCCACTGAAGACAGTTGAGCGCAAAGATCTTCGTGAGCGATATGAAAATGAAATACGCGAAGCCTTTGGACTAAAAATAGGAGATCGAATTGAAAGAGATAAAGTATTAGATGGAATACAGGCGATTAAGGACTGGTTGAGAGAGCACGACTTTCTTTTAGCTAAAGATCCGGTGCTCGACTATCACGTTCAAGAAAATGGTCCAGTGGCTCTTTCGATTAATATTCAATATGGAACTCGAATTCGATATGGATTTCGGGGCAATCAACAGTTTAGCTATCGGGAGTTGATGGCCCTTGTGGGCGAGGTCAGAGAAATTGCCTCTGGAAGTGACTATTTGTCGGCGGTTAGGCGGCGAGTTCTAGAAGCTTATCGAGAGATTGGATTTGCTAATGCTCAGATTACCACTTTGGTACGAGAAGATCCACAGAGAGGAATTCGGCATATCAGTCTGATTGTAAACGAGAAGAAAAAAATAAAGATCAAAAAAATCAACATCGAGGGGATCTATTCACTCAACCAAGAAGATGCCTTAAAAAAATTCCTGTCGTATTCTTCTCGTTTGGTTCAGAGAAGCTATTTTCAAGAGGCGGGCATAAATCGAGGTGCAGAGTTATTTGCGGACTTTTTGAAGTCGCAGGGTTATTTGTCGGCGAAGATTGAATTTATAAAAATAGACTTTAATGACGCCAAGACTGAAGTTGAAATATCCCTGTTGTTCAGTGAGGGGATTCAAACTAAGGTTCAGGAATTGTCTCTAAAAGGTTTTTCCTCCCTATCGCGGGCTGAAGTTGAAGAAGTTTTGGGTGTAAAAGAGGGAGAGCCATTTGACATCTTTTCCTTTGAACGAGGTGTAATTACTCTTCGAGAAAAATATCAAGCGTTGGGCTTATTAAGTGCTCAGTTGGTCAATGAAGGTTCGGAGAATTTCGTTCGATATTCAAAAGACAATAGCCAAGTGTTTTTGACCCTTGAGGTGGAAGAGGGCGCAGTATTTAAGGTGGGAGAAGTTCTTGTAAAGGGAAATCAAAAAACTCATGCGCGAGTGGTCACCAGAGAGCTCCCATTTATAGCTGAAGATATTTTGACCGCGCCACTACTGGCAGAGGCAGAGGACAATTTACGAAAGTTGAATTTGTTTTCGTCCGTAATCGTGCGGCCAATCGATCGTCCGGGTAAAGTTGATGTAAAGGATATTTTAATTTTGGTTGAGGAATTGGAGCCCGGAAGTTTTGATATTGTTCCTGGCTTTCGAAATGATTTGGGACTGCGCCTGGGTTTCGAGCTTGGCTATCAAAACCTGGGCGGATGGAATCGTTCGGTGAGCGCTCGGGCTGTGTTCAATCGGCGTACAGAGGGCTATCGTTTTCCTGAGTACAACTTTTCCGTCGGCTTCCGCGAACCTTACTTGGCGAATTGGCCGGTTGTTTTTACCACGAACTTGACCCTATTTAATCGGCAGTTTTCCAGGTTTGATGCCAACGTAAACAGGATCACAGTGGGTGTGAAGCGGGATCTCACGAGAATCCTGTCGGGAATTTTGGAATATAGTTATGAGAAAATTCGCGTGTCCAATGCTCAGCTGCCTTACGATGCTTCCGATAATCGAACGGATTTCATCGGCTCGTTGACGCCGGGATTTATTGTGGACTCTCGAAACGATCGATTCAATCCATCCAAGGGGGTCAATTCCAACAATCGATTCGAGGTTGCTTCGCGCTTCTTTGGCTCAGAGGCCAGCGTGGGTTACTACCGATTCACTTCTTACAACTCCACCTATTTCCGCATCATGGAAGATATCATTATGGCGTTAGCGCTCAACGTTGGTTGGCAGCGATCCAACGTGATTGGTCAGCCCATTCCGACTTTCAAGCTGTTCCGGTTGGGGGGGCTGGGATCGATCCGTGGTTTTGCGGAGGATGCTCTAGAGGTACAAACCACCAGAAATATTAACGGAATCTTGGGCCTCCTAAATACCCGGGCCGAGTTTCGCATTCCGTTGTCGGGGAACGTTGGCACCGCCCTGTTTTTAGACGCCGGTAACCTGATGGTGGATCGATTTACACTTTCTCCTGGAAAATTAAGGTCTTCCGTTGGGACTGGGCTGCGTTATAACACTCCGGTGGGTCCCGTCGTCCTGGATTTTGCTTGGCGCTTACAAAGCGACGATGAGGTCGGCGACACGAAGATTCCCGACGTGGGGCAGGACAGGTTTAAGATCCACTTTTCCATTGGGGCCTTTTAAGGACGAGAAATGGGGCCAAAACTATCCATATTTTGACCCGGAAAAGGCGAGAAATTGCCTTGACCTGTAGCCCCCCTTGCCATATCTATAGGACTTCTCGAAACTTAGCTGTGCTCGGCCTTGTTTTGCCTTGCCTTCGGCGTTTCTTCACGAGATTAGGAATGTAAATTTTTATGGCAACGTATTTTACGAAAAAGAAAGAAATCTCCCGTAACTGGCTAGTGGTAGATGCCAAGGATCAAGTAGTTGGTCGTTTGGCTTCGAATCTAGCTGTATTTTTGATGGGAAAACATAAGGCGGAGTATTCTCCTAACATCGACACGGGTGATTACGTGATCGTTTTGAACGCCGATAAGGTGAAATTCACTGGCAATAAGTGGGATGAGAAAAAATACATTCGTCACACCGGCTATGTTGGCGGAATCAAAACCCGCTCGGCAAAAGAAATGCTACAAAAGAAGCCAGCCGATATTTTGAGAATTGCTGTAAAAGGCATGCTTCCCAAAAATCAAAGCTTGGCCCGTCGTCAGCTCATGAAATTGAAAATTTATACCGGCGATAAACACCCCCATGCGGTTCAAAACCCTAAGGCGGTAACCATTAACGCTGGCGGAAAGGTAACTGGTTAATATGGCTGCAGTTCAGCAAATTCATCAAGTAGGTAAAAGAAAGACCTCCAAGGCTCGCGCGTATTTGCGTAAGGGCACTGGAAAAATCGTTGTGAACAAGAAGCCGATGGAAGAGTACTTCACTCGTCCGACCAGCCGCTTGTTGGTGCAACAGCCGCTAGTGCTCACCAACTATATGGGCAAATACGATATTTATATCAACGTTATGGGCGGCGGTCCTTCGGGACAAGCCGGTGCTACCCGTCACGCCATTGCCAAGGCTCTTTTGAAAGTAGATCCCAATACTCGTGCAGTATTGAAAAAAGAAGGGTTGCTCACTCGCGACTCCAGAAAAG
>CAYZLH010000018.1:4648-15777 GCA_964478795.1 uncultured Bdellovibrionales bacterium
TTCCAGTTCTCCAAGCGTTAATTCGATGGATTTTGGAATTTGGATCCTCGCTCTGCCGATAGGCGCAGCGAGGATTTTCTTTTTGGGGATTCAGGAGATCAGAATGTGGTCGTGGTATGGTGTTGTTCACGCCCACTGCGAATACTGATTTTCGCTCATTTTGGATTGAGGAAATCTATGATTGAATTAGCCCACTTCGATGCCTTTTTAGAGTTGGGACAGGAAATTAATGCGCTCCAACAGGATGTTCCTGGGCTTAACGTTCGCCAAAAGGGCGATAATGGGCCGGTGTCGGCGGCCGATCTACGAGCCGATGAGTGGCTAAAGAACTTTCTCCCGTCGCTAAGAGATGTACCGGTATATTCCGAAGAAGATCATCCTTTTGAAACCACCTCTGGCCCCTTTTGGCTCATCGATCCGATTGACGGAACCAAAGAGTATATCGCCGGCGGAAAAGATTTTTGCGTTTGTGCTGCTTTATTCGAGGGCGTTACTTCGAAGATTAGTGTGATCTACCTTCCCCGCTACCAACAGCTTTTCTGGGCGATTGAAGGAGGGGGGGCCTTTCGCTGGGATCGAGACGGCAAAAAACAGATCTTTTCAGACCAAACCAAGTTAAATCATTTGCGCGACGCTAAGATGCTCGTGAGTCGATCCAATCCTAGCAAGAGGGTGCAGGAGTTTGTGGACAAGTTACAAATCCAAAATACGGAACCGATGGGTTCGGCGATGAAGTTTTGCCGAATTGCTGAGGGAGAAGGGGATCTAAACTTTCGTTTCTCGCCAACTTGGGATTGGGATCTTGCGCCTGGATATTTACTTGTTAGAGAAAGCGGGGGCGATGTGTTTCCCTTGCTCACCGAATCGTTGATCTTCTGCGATCCCTCACGGAAAGTTGCGCCATTTGCTGCCGTTTCGGGCCGGGCCAAAATGCTCTTTGCTAGTAAGTTGGCCGAGATCCAGCAGTCTTAACAAATGGCCTCAGCGAAATTCTGTTTGCCTAAGCGCTTCATAGAGCGCGATATGCACGGTACCCGCCAAATTTAATGAACGCACAATATCCGAGCCCGGCATCGGCACGCGGAGTAATCGATCTTTGGGTTCGCCCTCGTGCACCTCAATGGGTAATCCAGTGGTCTCTTTGCCAAAAATCAAATAGTCGCCGGGTTGAAATTCGGCAGTATAAAGAGAGCGTTCGGCGAATTTTGTAAAAAACCAAAGGCGGGCATCAGTAGGCAACGAAGCGCGGAAAGTTGCATAGGAAGCGTGTCTGATTAGTTGAATGTGTTTCCAGTAATCCAAACCCGCCCGACGTACGGCCTTTTCGGAAATATCAAAACCAAGTGGCTCCACTAAGTGTAGCTCAGATTTGGTTGCAATACAGAGGCGACCGATATTTCCCGTATTGGGGGGAATCTGGGGTTCGACCAATACGATTTTCATCGGCGCCATTGGAGATTACGGTCTCAAGTAATTGAGCATGCGAGGGAATGCGATCGTCTCGCGGATATGTTCTAGGCCGCATACCCAAGACACTGTTCGCTCTAGGCCTAATCCGAAGCCGCCGTGAGGCACGGAGCCGTAGCGACGAAGGTCTAGATACCACTGATAGTCTTCGATGTTCAGCTTGTGGTGAAGCACGGCATTCTTCAATGTTTCGTAATCTTCTTCACGGATTCCGCCGCCAATCACTTCTCCCCAGCCATGAGGCGCGATCAAATCGCAACCCAATGCATAGCGGGGATCATTTTTGTCGAGCTTAAAGTAGAAGCTTTTGATGTCTTTGGGAAAGTGATGAATCCAAACTGGTTTATCGCCGAAAAGATTGCCGATCTTGGTTTCTTCGGGCGCGCCGAAATCGTCGCCCCACTGGAATGGATGGCCGTTCTTGTTGAGCATATCCACACAATCGTTGTAGTGCACGCGCGGAAAACCACCTTGGGCGATAGCTTCTAAGGCAGAGATATCTCGCCCCAAAATCTGCAACTCAGCGCGGTTTCTGGACAGCACATCTTTCATAATATTTACGATAAACTCTTCACCAAGAGTCATGTTTTCTTCCAGCGACCAGTAAGCAATCTCGGGCTCCACCATCCAAAATTCGGTTAAGTGTTTGCGAGTCTTCGATTTTTCTGCACGGAATGTGGGACCAAACACATAGGTTTTGCCAAAAGCCATGGCACCGACTTCACCATAGAGCTGTCCGCTTTGGGTGAGGTATGCGGTTTCGTCAAAATAATCCGTCGAAAAAAGAGTGGAGGTACCTTCACAAGCACTTGGTGTGAGGATTGGAGCATCCATCAATACGAAATCGCGGGAATCGAAGAAGTCGCGGATCGCTTTCACAATGCTGGCGCGTACGCGGGCGATGGCTACTTGTCGAGGAGTGCGCAACCAAAGATGACGGTTCTGCATCAAGTGTTCCGGGCCGTGCTCTTTGTGGGAAATGGGATAATTGGCTTCGGCTTTTTGCACGAGTTCGATCTTGTGCACGTCCATTTCGTAGACGCCGGGTTTTTTGGGATGAGCTTTCGCTAACCCAGTTACAATCAAGGAGCTTTCTTGGGTGAGTTCACCGGACAGATTAAAGCTCGCTTCATCAGCGGTGCCATTGGCAACTACGCACTGTACAGTTGACGAGGAGCCGTCACGCATTTCTAAGAAACGAATTTTTCCCGATGATCGGTGATTGTATAACCAACCACGAATCGTAACCACTGAGCCAACGTATTTGCCAATATCGTGAATGCGGATCACTTTTTCCATGAACAACCTCGATTAAAAATCTAATGCCAATTGGAATAGCGTTCTTACCGTGTGCCCGGAGGCGCCGTAAGCGGGAGCATAGGGAACCTTTCCGGTGCTCCAGGCGGTTCCAGCAACGTCTACGTGAATCCACTTGTTTCCTTTACGGATGAATTCTTGCAAGAAGGCGCCGCCCTTTTGTGAGCCTGCGCCTTTATCGCCCCCCATGTTTTTAATATCCGCGATCTTGCTCTTAATGTCTTCGACATACTCGGGAAAGATGGGGAGTTCCACATAACGCTCTTCTGTTTCGGCGGCAGCCGCTTTAAATTTTGCCATCGCCTTTTCATCGTTGCCCATGATTCCTGCCGCTACATTGGAGAGCGCCATTACCACGGCGCCGGTGAGGGTGGCCACATCGACAATCAAGTCTGGGTTGTAATCTTGTGCGAAATCGAGCGCATCGGCCAGAATCAAACGGCCTTCGGCATCGGTGTTTTGCACCTCGATGGTTTTGCCTGAACGAGCGACCAAAATCGTCGACGGTACAATGGCGTTTCCATCTGGCATATTTTCTGCCGCAGGAATTACACAAACGATACGGTTATCTACTTTCATTTTGGCAGCCAACAGAGTCGCGGCCAACACATCGGCGCCGCCGCTCATATCGTGCTTCATTTCTTCCATGCCTGCGCCAGGCTTGAGCGAAATGCCGCCCGTATCAAAGGTTACGGCTTTGCCCACGAAGGCGATGGTCTTTTTAGGTTTCTTGGGTTTGTATTCCAAAACAATCAAACGGGGCGGATTTACGGAACCTTGGCCAACTCCGTAGAGGCCACCCATTTTTTCTTTTTTAATCGTTTTTTCGTCGAGAATTTTGCAGCTCAAGCCATATTCTTTGGCCCATTTTTGGGCGCGCTTGGCAAGTTCCTCGGGATGAAGCGTGGAGGCGGGCTCATTGGAGAGATCGCGGGCAATTTTAATCGCTTCACTTTCCGCACTTGCTCGCATTACTGCTTTTTCTAGTGGGGTCGCGAACTTTCTTTCGCCAGCGTAAAAAGTCACTTCGGCCAAGCTTGGTTCTTTGGCTTTCTCGGATTTGTAAAGATTGAAGGAATATTGCGCGAGTAAGGTGCCTTGAGCGAGCGCTAAAGCGGCTTTCTCGGCGGAAATTTCTTTCGCGCCCTTGGGAAAAAAAGAGCTGAAATCTAATGCGGCAGTCTTCACCTTTTCGCTTTCAAGACGTTTGCTCAGGTTGGCGCCAGCAATGCGAAACGTTTCGCCCTTGAGCTCGTCTTTTTTGCCGAGTCCCACAAAAAGCAGGTTAGGGGAAGCATCGTCGGTGGCGCGAACAAAATAGGATTGACCCTTTTTGCCCTGAAATACTTCTTCTTTACTGAGTGCTTCTAAGAAGTCGCTAAATTCATCGTGGCTACAGTCTGGGGCACCCTTTCCATCGCTTTGAAAAACACCGAAAACGTGAGTTTTTTCGGAAGCGTCGTTAAAGGAAAGTTCAGTGGTAATCTTCATCGAGGAATCCTTTCTATGAAGCCAAGATTGATTTAAAATAGGTTAGTGTTAAAGCGCTATTACCAAGTCTTTGGAAGTTTGTTGATTGTCTCCGATATTTTCGGATTGATCGCCACTTGGCTGCTCGCTTTTTACTTACGCTTTTATACACAAATTGTCCCCGTTACTAAAGGCATTCCGCCCTTTTCCCGCTACGTGGCGCTCACGGTTCCTGTGGTGTTTTTGTGGGTCGCGGTGTTTTCCTATTTTCGTTTGTATCGAACCAGCCGGGTGACGCGACGCACCACTGAGCTAGCTAATGTTTTGCGTGCCCATGGTGTGGCCTTAGCTCTGTTTGTAGTGCTCACTTGGGTAATCACGGAGTATCGCTTTAGCCGCGTGGTGATTGGATATTTCGGCGTATTGTCGGGAATTTATGTTTTAGCGACCCGACTCGCGCTTCGCAATGCTCTACGGCGCTGGGTATCTCAGGGAAAATTTCTGCGCTCGGTAGTGGTGATGGGTGCGGGGGCCTCTGCTCAGGCTGTGGTTTCTCGTATTCAACGTATGCCGGAGTTGGGGATCAGGGTGGTTGGCTTCCTGACTAAGGATGGAAAAAATCCTGGTGATCTCAAGTTTCCGGTTTTGGGTTCTTATGCTGACGTAAATGCCGTTTGTGAAAAGCATTCCGTGCAAGAGGTAATCATTGCGTTGCCGCGCTCCGATGCGCCTGAGCAAGAAAAGATTCTCAATAGTTTTGGTGATTCGGTATTTGATATCCACCTAGTTCCCGACGTCTACGACTATGTGGTGGTGGGCTGTGCCGTAGAAGATTTTGACCAGATTCCTGTATTGGCGCTTAATGAATCGCCGATTGATCCGCTTGGCTCGTTTATGAAGCGGACTTTAGATATTTTGGTTTCGGCAGTGGTCTTAATGATCTTTTCTCCGCTGTATTTACTTCTCGCGGCGTTAGTAAAAATTACGAGCCGCGGACCGATTTTTTACGGACAGGTGCGAATGAGTATGGATGGGTCCACGTTTCTAATGTGGAAATATCGATCTATGAAGGTGGGCGCGGAAGAAAAGACAGGCGCGGTTTGGGCCAAAAAAGATGATGACCGCCGAACGCCAATTGGAGCCTTTCTGCGTTCGACGAGTTTGGATGAAATTCCGCAGTTTTGGAATGTGCTGATGGGGGAAATGTCTTTAGTTGGGCCTCGACCGGAGCGACCAGAATTTGTAAGTCAGTTTCGCGGTAGCATTCCCAAGTACATGCTTCGCCACAAGGTTAAGGCTGGCATTACGGGTTGGGCGCAGATCAACGGTTGGCGTGGCGATACTAGCCTAGAAAAGCGCATTGAGTGTGATTTGTTCTATATTAAGAATTGGACCCTTTGGCTGGATTTAAAAATTCTTGTCCTCACAATTTTTCGGGGGTTTGTGAATAAAAATGCCTACTGAGGAAAAGAAAAGATTTCGTCTCCCGTACACTTTTTATCGATATATCGTCGACGAAACAGTACGCCCGTTTTTTGGGGCAGCCTTATTTTTCCTTTTCGTTTTATTGATGTTTCAGGTCATTCGTCTATCTGAGTTTTTTGTCGTTCATAACGTTTCCATTTACTCGATTCTCACATTAATGAGTTATCTTTCCTTGACGTTTACTCCCGTAATATTGCCAATCGCCTTTCTCTTGGCTGTATTACTGGGCTTCGGTCGTCTTTCCACTGATAGTGAAGTTCTGGCCATGAGGGCAGCCGGGGTCTCGGTCTATTCCATGCTTTTGCCCGTTTTCTCGCTCGGGGTAATTCTGGCGGGAATTGTGATGATCTGTAATTTCTTTTTCGTGCCCTATGGCAGTCGGATGTTTCGCTACGAGCTCTTTCGAATTTCCAATACGAAAGCCATTGCTACGATTCATCCCGGCACCTTTACGGAAGGCTTCTTTGATATGGTGCTTTATGCCGACGAAGTGGACTCGAAAAAGAACACGCTAAGCAAGGTGTTGATTTACGATGAGCGAAAAAAAGATTCGCCAGTTACGGTAGTGGCACGACGTGGGCAGATTCTCAATAATCTTCAGGACGAATCGGGCACTCCAGGATTGGTGCTGCGACTATTTGAGGGCAATGTGCATCGGGGAAATCCTGGTGAAAATGTTTATGAGAAAATTGATTTTGGTGTTTATGACATTTTTCTAAGAATCGAGACGGCCAAGGTGGTTGGAGTGGATGTCCCGAAGACCATGGACTTCACTGTGCTCAAAGCGCGTTTGGATGAATTGAAGATAAAACGAAACTTACAGCCGGGTGATCTTTCGCGTGAAGACAATTTGGACTGGATCAACTTCGGTGTGGAGTATTGGAAGCGTTTGGCGTTGGCGGCATCTTGCATGGTTTTCTCCTTGATGGGTGTGGCTTTTGGGGTGGTTAGAACACGTACGGTTCGCTCGAATTCTTTTTTGATTTGTATCTTTGTATTGCTCCTCTACTACGGAATCTATTCCGCCGGTCACAACCTCTCCCATGCTGGTAAGGTGCACGGATTTATCGGTATGTTTGCTGCCAACATCGTGTTGCTGGTGATTGCCATATACACGCTAAGAAGAGTTGCCAGATAGCCCTAGATCGACGAGAAAATCAGAATAAAATTTGTTGATACTGATCCTCGTCGAGGGTGGCAAATTTGCCGATTTTTATCGTCGATAAACGCTACAGGCTGTAAAAAATATAAATAAAAACTGACTAAGTTGTATCGAACTGTAATTCCCCGTAAAAGCGCGCCAAATAAGGCTTAACGAATTCCTAACAAATAAGTTTGTTTATAGGTTTTTTCTCGTCGAAAAAAACAGATTTTGTGGATAATCTCCCTGTATAAAAAATTAACCCAATGATTTCAGTGGTTTGCAAATGTGGACAACTTCTTACAACCTGTGGATAAAAGGTTGTAAGACGGGGCTGTCAAGCGCAAGTTGCGATGTCAGAAGAAGTTAGTTCTGTGTGCTTGGTGGGATTGCTGCGCCGTCACTATCGCTTTGCGTTGGTTGGGTGTTCCCGCCGGATCTTGGTGTGGACTGGGGGAAGAGTGGCAGTGGATATTTTGACGCTTCGCTCTCGGGCAATACAACACTTTTAGAGCGATTGCCGGTGGTGAGTGACGAAATGGGGGCGCCGTTCATCGTGGCCTTTAAAGCCCCCAGATTTCCGGAGAAAATTTTAATAACGCTGTCGGCTCGAAGCATCATGGCCTTTCCGGCTCGAAGCGTTAAGTCTTTCACATCTTCTTGGTCGGTTTGGAATTTGATCCAAACGTCTTCTTCGGCTTTCAACAATAAGTTATACGCTTTCTTTTCATCGGTTCTGGCCACCGGTTGTGGTGCTACGGGATCCGTAAGTTTGGCTTCGGTTTTTGGGGGCTCAGTTGGTTTGATTGCTACGGCGGTGGCGGTGGCAGATGCTGTGGTTGTTGCTGTTGTTGCGGTGCTGGCAGTGGCGGTGGCTGTGGCGACCGTTGATACTGTTTTCGCGCTCGTGGTTACAGCAGTGGCGCTAGCTGTAGTGGCGAGGCTAGTGGTGGCCGTGCTGGTGGTGGTGGCAGCGGCGGATACAGAGGCTTCAACTTTTCCGTCGGTGCTGGTGGCGGTTGTTAAAGATGTTTCCGTTGCTGGAGTTTTGAGAATTTGCTCGGCCTGTTGCGCAAGCATTTTATTGCGTTCGCGTTTTGCTTTAAGCAGGAAGTAAGTGCCGGCCACAGAAAGCATCGCTACGAAAAGTACAATGACCAATACCAAGCGTCGTTTCTCTTGATAGCGCTCTCTTACGTAGAGGTAGTGCGAGCGGATCGCGCCCTTTTTATTATCGGGGGCGGTGGCCAAGTGGTGCTGATAGCGCAGTAGAAGATCTTGGGCGTCTAATTTGGCATATTTGGCGTAGGCTTGCAGATAGCCGCGGACAAAAGTTGGTGCCGGAAGTGCGGTGTGATCATTTTCCTCAAGCGCGCGTAGCATTTTCAAGCTAATGCGAGTGGCGTAGGCCACTTGTTCAATGGAGATATTCCGCTCATCGCGCATTCTCTTTAAATAGGAGCCTAGGTCTTCTTGTAGATCTTTTTGCATTTCCATTGACGGCAGAATCGCTTTCTTTAACGGATCATGTTTAAGGTAACTTCAGCTTTTTGTGCCCATTCTGACTGTGGGAAGAGCTGAATGATTTCTATAAGCTTCGCTTTAGCTTTATTAGTATCTCTTGTCTTCAAGTGCAAGGCGCTGATTTCATAATGGGCTTCGGGATTACCGAAGCACATCCCAGAAACCGATTTGGTCAGTGATTTTTCTGCGGCATCATATTCGCCACGGTTTTTTTGAATTATTCCCAGACGAAACCAGGCGCCACAATGATTCTCGTTGGCTTTCACTGCAAGACGAAGGTGTTGTTCGATTAAGGGGCTTTTTTTCCATTCAGAATAGAGTAAGGCCAAATTGAAATGGATTTGCGCGATATTTGGGTAGACGAGATCTTTTAGGGCATCGCGAAACAACATTTCTGCTTCACGATATTTTTTTTGACGCACATATAGTGAGCCAAGGTTCACTTTTGAATCTGTAAACGCTGGACTAACGGCGAGCGCTTTTCGCCAAGACTCTTCAGCTTTGGCAAATTCGCTCTTACCGGCATAGGCCAAACCGAGATTGTTCCAGTAGCTAGGGGTATCGGGATCCAGCTTTACTGCTTGAATCAACGAAGAAAGAGCTTCGGTGTAGCGCTTCGAACGCAAATCATCCGTGCCAGCATCGAAATAAATTTCCGCTTTTCTTTCCTTTACGGAACGGGAGTTGGTGCTGCCGGCGCAGCCGGAAAATGAGCCCATAATCAATGCGGTGCAAATTATAAAGGCGGAGATTTTCTTCATAGGCAAATCGTAAAGGAAATTCGTGGTGGGATCAACCGCTTTGCCGTAATTCTAGAGGTCTTCTTCGGGGGCTGGTTGGGGCAGGAAATTCCCCGGAAATGGCGCCGTTAGGCCTTTTTCTGGGACGACATGGCCTTAATTTTTCGCTCCATGGTCGAAGTTTTTTCTTCGACGCGAATGTCTTTAAATTTGCGGGATAGGCTCTTCAGTTTTTTAACCGTTTCTTTCAAATCGGCATGGTTTTGTTTGGTCAGGGCATTAAAGCGAACACCGACTCCTTTTGGATGTGTGACGCCGGACTCTGTGCGCCAGACAACTTTTCCATGACATTCAAACTTATGATCAAAAAGGGAAAACTTAATCAGTAGGGGTTGATCAACCTTTAGTGGGTCTTTTGTTTTGATGAAGCAACCGGAGGAAGAAATATCCATGATGTCGCCTTTGTAAAAGTGATCATCACTGGTCATCTCCACGGGCACGGAAATTTTGTAGCGAGGGTCGCTTTCCCACCAAGCGATTTTGGGACTGAAATACGGCACTCTCAGCTCGAGTTTTAGGAAAATGAGTAATCCAATAATGGTGGCGCAAATTACGCCGAGCGGGATTTCGCGAATGTGGGCCTCTGAATAGCGGTAGGTAATTGCGAACTGGGCCACAAGCATGACAAAAGAGTGAAAAACGTAAAAGTGCCAAGCGAAGGGCTTCATTTTTCTTAGCGCGAGGCCCGTGATTACGGCAAATACGGAGTGAGCAATGTAATAAAACGAAAACAAGATCGACGCCATTTTGGCAGCCGTAAGATTATAGAACGAGCCCAGCACCAGAATGTAGGAGATAGGGAACGACAACAAAATATACGAGAGAATCGTGACAAATCTGGGATTGCGAGCTTCAGAGTGCAGCATGAGTACTATTCGGCATTTTTCGTGGGGTACAGTAAAGGTTTTTCTGCTTTTCACCCTAACAGTGGTTGGGGGGAGTCGTTGGCAAATTTAAGTGGTGGACGGTAGGGGGCGGGAATGGTGAAAAAGTTGGAAGATGATTTGGGTGGGCGGAGAGTTATTTTGGCGGCGACGGGATATCCGGTTTTGTGGCAGTGACATTTTAAGGCGCCTAGGTGGAAAAAATTATTTCACGGATTTGCGTAGAGGGATTGAATTCGTTGAGAGCCATTCCGCTTGGGGAATGGCGGAAACCGGTGACGACCTTTCAATGTGAGGAAGAAAAACACGTTCGAGTGGGATTCAAATTCGGTATTCCATAGCCCCTCGTCATTTGGGGTTGGAGTAATTTGCGATAACGTGTGCGACGTGAAAATTGCTTCGCGGATGATTGCGGTAAAGGGTATTTCCATAGCCAGAAACCATTTATGAATCTCAATTTCATAAATAATCTTACCTGGAGAAGGGTTTTCTGAAAGTTGGTGGAAGTAAAACTTTCATGGTTTGATGGTAAATTGCTGAAATCGTTATTATAAATATTTCTGAGACCGCTAGGATTATTTGAAAATTGATATAGACAACGTGCGTCGTTTTAGGTAACTAAACGGTCATGAAAAAATATAAAGAAAAAATGGTGGGATTTTTAATTGGTTTCTTGTTTTTGCCGATTTTTGCCGGAAAGCAAATCATCGCTCCTCAAAGTCTAGAAGATCTTGTGAAAGATGCTGAGAAGAATGAGATGCCAGAAGAAAATGGACGTGAGGGCAATGGAAGCGGCAATGGCGGTATGTTTGGTGGCGGCGGTTTAAAAAAGTAGTAAGAATCTAACGCGAAATAGGATTCGAAATTGAATTTCAAGGTATTTGTTTTTTTCGGTTCGATATCGTTGGTACTATTTTCTTTCATGACGTTTAACATGACCTCAAAATCTTCGGATAAGTTAACTTTTTGGGTTTCGCCGTCCCGTCCGAGTTCATTTGATCCGGTCCTTTATGACTTCTTCAAGCACCATCCTTTTCAAAG
>CAYZLH010000019.1:0-15604 GCA_964478795.1 uncultured Bdellovibrionales bacterium
TCAGGCGAATTCCTTCGGCATATGCGGCCTCCACACCATCCGGAAACGGAAAGAACGCGTCGGATACGAGCACAAGTTCCGCCATGTTTACGTTTTTTTCTTTAGCCCGCGGACCAGCCAACGCCCGAATGCTGTCTAGGCGGTTCGGTTGTCCCATACCGGCCCCCACAAGTTGAAAGTTGCCCTTTTCTTCCTTCACCAAGGCGATGGCATTGGAGCGCAAATGTTTGCAGGCCATTATGCCAAACTTGGCCAGGGCCATTTTATCGGCGGGAAATGCTTTCGTCGTAACTGAGCGAAATTCCGTATCCAAACCAGTATCTTCATCCTGAACCAAGACTCCGCCAAAGACAGAGCGAATCATCTTTTCTTGGTGATTTAAATCTTTTGGTGGGCAGAGCAGGATTCGCATATTTTTCTTTTTGGCAAAAATGCTTAGGGCTTCCTCGTCCACCGCAGGAGCCACCAAAATTTCCACAAACTTATCGCCCAACCACTCCGCACATTCTTTGGTGATAGCGTGGGAGAAACACAAGATTCCGCCAAAGGCCGAAACAGGATCGCCAGCCCAAGCTAACTGCAGGGCCTCTAAGCTCGTTTTTCCAGATGCTAACCCGCAGGGGTTTAAGTGTTTGATGATGGAGACCACGGGAAACTTTTTCTCAAGGGCATGGTAGACATCACTACACGAACGCAAACCGGCATCGGCATCAAGAATATTGTTATAGGAAAGCGCCTTACCTTGGAGAATTTCCGCATTGGCGATATTCACCATGGAACCGGCCTGAGGGTCAGAATAGAACGTGGCGGCCTGATGGGGATTTTCGCCATAGCGAAGTTTTTTGCCCTCACCCAACGCTAGATAGTGTGATTCTTCCTGCAAAAATCTTGCGCCAAGTTCTTCGGCCACGCCGGAATCGTAGGCGGCGAGGAGACGAAATGCTTTTACGGCGAGCAGTTTGCGCGTTTCGATCCCTAAGGCCCCACTGCTCGCACGCATTTCCGTCATGATTTTCTGATAGTCCTGCGGGTTGGTAACCACAGCCACGTGTTTGTGATTTTTGGCAGCGGCCCGAATCATCGTGGGACCACCCACGTCGATTTCTTCCACTAACTTCTCATCGTTAGCACCGGCCCGTTTGGCCTCTTGAAAGGGATACAAATTGCAAACGACTAGGTCCATGGGGTCAATGCCCATTTTTTTCGCCACGGCCACGTCTTCCTCATTGTCGCGCCGGTAGAGTAAGGCACTGGCAAAGGGGAAACTGATGGTTTTCATTCGCCCACCAAAAACTTCGGGATTCTTGGTGATCTCTTCCATGGAACGAAAGGGAATTCCGGCATTGGCCAATACTTTCCCCGTGCCGCCAGTACTGTATAACACCACTCCCTGGGAATGAAGAAAGTTGGCGAAATCCACAACGCCTTCTTTATCGGAAACACTGAGCAAGGCCCGTTGAATTTTTACGTTCATCGACTCTCCTGAAGGTAAGTAATGCAGTTCTTAAAGAATTTAAGGCCCACACCCTCTTCCGTTCGATTAGGCAGGCGAGTGCTTTGCGGATGTTGCAGCAAGGAAATGGCGGCTTCGGGGTGGGGCATTAAGCCAAAGATCAAGCCACTAGGATCACAAACTCCAGCGATTCGCGCATAGCTGCCGTTCACTTCGTCTGTGTAGCGCAGCACGATTTGTCCGTTGGTGGTGAGGGCGCGGTGGATGGATTCTTCTTCACCCTTGGTGAACACCACTCTTCCTTCCCCGTGCCGAATGGGCAAAGGAAAGGGCGAAGGTAAATCCCGGGCCCAGATACAATTGGTATTTTTCTCCACCTCTAGATCTACCCACTTATTGATGAAGTGCGCCTGCGCATTACGAGCTAGCGCCATGGAGCGAACCTGAAAGGGTTGAGGCAGGAGTCCTAACTTGGTGAGAGCTTGGAATCCGTTGCAGATACCGATGATGGGCTTTTTATCGTCCACAAATCGGCGAAATTCTTCCCCTAAAACGGTAGACAACTTGATCGCCAGTACTTGCCCGCTGCCCAAATCATCCCCGAAAGAAAATCCGCCGGGAAAAGCCATGGCTTGAAAGTCTTTCAGCTTGCCGGGATTCTCGAGCAGATCGTTAATGTGTTTGATCTCCGCCTGTCCACCCACTAAGTCAAAGGCCCGGGCCGTCTCCCGCTCACAGTTAATACCGTCTCCCGTCAGCACTAGAATTTTGGGTTTCATCGTTCACCTCTCCAAGCGCGTTTGGCTTCTTTCACTGGGCAATCTAGAATCACTAATCCGTGCCGCGTAAACCGCATGATTTCTGGCGCAGTTACACCGACCCGCATGCAAGTCTGGCCGGAAAACATCTTGCGAAACTCTTCCTCGTTTTTCGGATCCACCGAAACCACAAGGCGTCCGGCACTCTCGTTAAAGAAGAATTCCGACATCGTGCCACCAAAGGCCTGCAAATCGGCTTCAAATTTTTCGATCTCAGCATTGATCCCGACCATTCCACCAATGCAACTTTCTGCCAGCGCCACCAAGAACCCACCATCACTACAATCGTGAGCCGATCGGACCAAGCCACTTTGAATCGCCTTATGCAGAGTTCGATAGAGCCGCAGATTTTCTTCGGCATTTACATGGGCCACAGAGCGCAGCACCGAGGAAGGTAGTTCGTAGGAATCTTCCAATTCTGATCCACCCATTTCGCGTGAACTTCGACCGATCAGGTAAACTCCGTCGCCAATCTTTTGAAAATCGGAGCTGACAGTCTTCGCCACATCACGAACTTTACCCATGGCGGTGACTAAGATAGTTGGTGGCACAGATATCTTCACATCTTTGCCAAAACGCGAGCGACCGATGAAATCATTTTTCATACTGTCTTTTCCGCTGACAAAGGGAGTTCCATAGATTTTCGCCAAGTCATACAAGCCGCGATTGGCGCGGACGAGTTGCGCCAGCTTGTGTTGAGCATCGGGATTTTTTTCCGAAGGCAAGGGATCGGGCCAGCAAAAGTTATCAATCACGGCCATTTGATCAGGGTCAGTTCCCACCGCCACGGCATTTCTCATGGCTTCATCCAAACTGTGTTGCGCGCTCAAATAAGCATCGAAGCGCGAGAGTTTGGGTTGCAATCCGCAGGAAATCGACACACCGGCTTGGGCCTCGCCACCATGCGGAGCCAACCAAATCACAGCCGCATCGCCTGGACCTTTGGCTTCCACACCCACAAAAGGTTTAATTAAGGTGGAAGCTTGCACTTCGTGATCGTATTTTCTTACCCACTCTTCTTTCGAGCGGATATTCCAACGACTCAGCAATTTGTACAAAGCGTTTTCGTGAAAGGCTCGACTCTGAATCTCCGTAACTGAAACTTCCGGAAGGGCCGCCCGTTTGCTCCAGCTACTTTCTTCTTTGGGCCCTTCCCACTTGGCTTTGAGCACCATGGGTGGCAGTCCATCATGCAAAAAATTCAAATCCAATTCAGCTACCACTTTTTCCCGATAGACCACTTGGAAATAGCCAGAGTCAGTGAACTCTCCCACCACCGATGCTTCCACATTTCTTCTTTTTGCTAGAGCGAGAAACGCTTCGATTTTCGTTTTTGGCACCGAGAAAGTCATGCGCTCTTGGCTTTCGCTAACCACCAACTCGTAAGGTTGCAATCCCGGATACTTGACGGGTACATCGGAAACATCCAAGCGCGCGCCCCCGGTTCCCGTCGCCATTTCACCTACTGAGGAGCTGAGTCCGCCGGCGCCGTTATCGGTGACACTGGAATACAAACCCAAATCTCGGGCCTCTAAAAGAAAATCCGCCAGGCGTTTTTGTGTGATGGGATCACCGATCTGCACCACGGTGGCCGGCGCTGAATCATCGAGCTCCATGGAGGAGAAGGTAGCGCCGTGGATGCCGTCTTTGCCGATGCGACCGCCGGCCATCACAATAAAATCCCCGGGCTTTTGATTTTTTGAAGCTCCGCTAAAGCCCGCCTTTGTTTCTGCGGGAATTACGCCGATGGTTCCGCAAAAGACCAACGGTTTACCGGAAAAATCCCGATGAAAGGCAAAGGCGCCATTCACCGTGGGAATTCCACTTTTATTGCCCCCGTCTTCCACACCGGCATGCACACCTTCAAAAATTCGGCGGGGATGCTTTAGGCCATCAGGCAATTCTTTCTCTTCGCCCACGGCCGGCCAATCCGGCGGGCCAAAACAAAATACGTCGGTATTGGCGATGGGGCGAGCGCCCAAACCGCAGCCAAGGATATCGCGATTCACTCCCACGATCCCGGTAAGCGCGCCGCCGTAAGGATCTAAGGCCGATGGACTATTGTGGGTTTCCACCTTAATGCAAAGATCCACATTGGGATCAAATCGAACGATCCCGGCATTGTCAGTGAATACCGAAACCAGCCAATCCAACTTTCGTTCCGTGCGCAGCTCTTCGGTCACTTTGCGAATATAGGATTTGAAAACGCTTTTTACGGTAAAGGTGCCAAGATCAGGCGACGAGATTCGCTCTTTTTCTTTGGCCACATCTTCCGAATAATCTATTTCTGCGGCAAAGATTTTGTGTTTGCAATGCTCACTCCACGTTTGCGCGAGAATTTCCATTTCCACATCTGTGGGCGAAGCAGGTAGCCCCTGCTCCACACGGTGCTTTTGCACTTCCGGACGAGAATAATACGAGCGAATGGTGTTGAGTTCCTGCAATGTGAGAGCCCAGCACTTCTCTTTGCTCATGCGTTCCAGCACGCGATCGTCGACCTGCAAATCCAATACATCGACTTTGGCATCGCCCTGTAGCACCACTTCCGGAACTTTTTGATTTTCAAAACGCTCGGGAGAGAAATAATCCGCAAAGGGAAAAACTTGAATTTCTTCGATCAATGGATTGGCAATAATATCCGTCGCCACTCGGTCCACTTCCCCTTTGGAAAGATCACCGTAAAAATATACCGCTTTCCCGGTGAACACTTGCACTCCATGGGTGCGGGCGAAATCACTCACCAGCGAAAGCGCCTCAGAGGCGGTCTTACCCACGTTGTCGGTTACTCCCGGCAAAAAACGCACCTGCGCCACAAAGGACGGCAAAATATTACCCGCGCCAGAAAAACGAAATTCCGCGGGATTGGTGAGCGAATATTCTTGCAAAATTGGGTCACAAAAAACTCGTTCTGCCCACGTTTTAACTTCACTCGGTTCGATTTCGGAACCGTCTTTTGCTTTGACCCAAAAGATCTGCACCACTTCCGTGCCAAACACTGGAATTCTTAGGTGAGTACGTGCCGCCTTTGCGTATTTCTGCTCGCGGGAATTGCACTCGAGATCGCGAACCTCAATGCGTGCCACTTTCATATTTTTTCCTCCAGGCTCACAAATGGGGAGCCGAATAGTTCAAGTTTGCGAATTCGATTATGTGCCGCTAGCTCCAGGGCTTGCGGAAATAGCTTTTGTTCCAGCTGTCGCCCCTTGCTTTCGAAAATTTCAAAGGTATCGCTTTCTTCACGAGCGAAGGACTCTTGCAGAATGGGGGCGCCGGTATCGAGACCCGAATCCACCAAATGAATGGTCACTCCGCTTAATTTCACACCGTCGCGAAAGGCGCGTTTGTAGGCGTGCAGTCCGGGATAGGCGGGAAGAAGGGAGGGATGCACATTCATTACCCGTGCAAATTTTCCGCCGCCCACGGAGAAAAAATCCAGAAAACCCGTGCCAACAATACGTTTGTATCCAGCGAGACAAGCCCAGTGGCAGCCCTTCTCCGCCAACAAATCCAATAAAACGTTTTCTTCTTCATGGGCGATCACAAAGGAGGGCACGCCAAACTCCTTGGCCACTTCCAATACCGGCACGTTGGGCCGATCACTCACCACAGCTGCCGCCGCGAGAAGTTCTGGTTTTTCCTTCGCCCGCTGCAATAAAGCTCGGGCATTGGTGCCAGCACCGGAGGCGAGGATCACAAAGGGCATGGGGCCTTTATTTTCCCACATCGCTCCTCCTCTGCTGACCACGAAACTTCACGCCATCGGCAAGCGAATAAGCTTGGGCCCGCGCATCCGTGCGGGTATCGCCAAGCGCCGTAATTCCTAAGACGCGGCCCCCGTTGGTCACTAAATGTTCACTCTTACGGGCAACTCCCGCATAGAAAATTTTCCCCGCGCTTACTTTCACCGAGTCAGAAATCTGGATTGCATCGCCTTTCGTGGGATTCGCCGGATATCCTTCTGCCGCCAAAACCAAATGCACGGAATGTTTATTCTGAAGCCGAATTTCATTTCTCCCGAGCCCCTGTAAATCGCCCTTGGCGGCGGCCAGCAACCACGGCAATAGATCTTCATCCAGCAATGGCAAGAGGCATTGGGTTTCGGGATCACCGAATCGGGCATTAAACTCTATCACTTTCGGGCCCGTTTTTGTGATCATCAATCCAGCAAACAAAACTCCGCGATATTCACGCCCTTTTTCTTTTAGCACTTTCAGTAAGGGCGAAACAATTTCGTACTCCACGCGGGCTAAGGTATCGGCCGGCAACCAATCGGCGGGAGAATAGGCCCCCATGCCGCCGGTATTGGGTCCCTGATCGCCATCAAATATTCGTTTGTAGTCACAGGCAAAACCGAGCGTAATTCCGCGCTGTCCATCACATAAAGCAAAGTGTGAAACCTCGCGTCCAATGAGGCGCTCTTCAATCACAATAGTTTCACCGGCCCGGCCGTGGGCGGACTTTTCCAAAAATTCTTCGGCCACCCGAAGAGCCTCTGCGCGATTTTCGCAAACCACTACACCCTTACCGAGGGCGAGACCATCGGCCTTAACTACCCAGCCATCGCCCCAGCTCACATTTTCTAAAAATTCTTTGGCGCCTTTAGCTCCAGAAAATTTGGAAAAAATTTCGAAGCGTGCGGTGGGAATCCCCGCTTCGTTCATCAGTTCCTTGGAAAAACCTTTGCTCCATTCGATCTGGGCAGCATCTTTACGGGGCCCAAAAGCCAAAATGCCTTTGGATTGCAAAAAATCAATCAAGCCATCGGCTAAGGCCTGATCAGGACCAACGACGACAAAATCAATTTTCTCTTTTTGGCAAAGGTCCCAGATACCGGAAAAATCCGCGGCAGATGTGGGCACTATCTTAACTTTTTCCTCACCTTGTACTCCGGGATTTCCTGGCGCGAGAAATACTGTCTTGGCCAACTGGCTTTGTGCCAATTTCCAGCTCAGCGCATGTTCTCGACCTCCGGAGCCAACGACAAGTAAATTCATTGGATTTCCTTCATCTGCTTGCACAGCTCAGCAAGTGATGGCAATCCATCATAAAAATTTTGTTGAAAAAGAGTTTGTCCGATTTCCTGAACGAGTACGGGATAAAGATTCTCCGCCACCTGAAGGGCGCGATCGGTGAGAGGCTCCGGATTTTGCCCAAGCTCCTCGCGACAGATCTTTTTCCAATTTTTTTCACCCCGCTCTTTGGCGAGCTTTTTCGCCCTAGCCATAGCCTCGAACCACGGTGTATTTCGATACACTCTCCGCAGGAACTCTTTGGAGAAGTGTACGCCTCCGG
This sequence comes from uncultured Bdellovibrionales bacterium, assembly GCA_964478795.1. Taxonomy (GTDB): domain Bacteria; phylum Bdellovibrionota; class UBA1018; order CAIPTA01; family CAIPTA01; genus JAKFYM01. The sequence continues at coordinate 7,564 of CAYZLH010000019.1, forward strand.
GACCAATTAACCGAAGCTCGTCGGGGCCAATGGAATCGACCAACTCAAAGCCTCGTTTGCCGTCGCCAGCAGAGCTCGTCGATGCAGAGGTGGAGTCTTGAGAACCGGGCAAAAACGCGAATTCAAACTTGCCATCCCACAATTCCAAACCCACAGATGAAAAAATATCTTTTAACCGAAGCGCCAACAGCAGTGTGAATGCCGTGAGATCATCCATCTCCTCGGGGGTTAAGGCGGCTATTTCTCTGGCCTCGTCGCGGGTCAGAAAACGATCCGTTGGTTCCAACTTGGTAAAAAATTCGACGATGGGATACGGAAACCATTCGCCCGCCCGGGGAACATCGGAAAACCCAAAGGATTCGGCATAGCCCGGATTTTTTTCCACTCGCTCGAGAAATGAACTTCCTTCCGGCGCGCCAAACCGAAACACAACTTCTAAAGGCACGAGCGAAGTCGAGGGACGATTCCCATAGGCCGAGTAGTCAAATTTCAATACGCCATTTTGTACCGCTGAAGAAACTGCTGGTCGAGTCTTGGCCTTGACCGACAAAAAGGAAGATTTTTTCCCCAGCGGCAGTGGTTTGAGTTCTTCCGAAACCAGACCGAAGGAGTGATGAGGCAGACCAGAGCGTTTCCAATTTTTCCATACGTTGGAGGTAGTAAAGCTATCGCGCCAAAACTTAGGATATTTTTCGGATATCTGCCACTGCTGCCAGTTTTTGCCGTCGCCCAAGTAGCGAAAAAAAAGATCACCCATTACGGCCAGTGCTTCGCCCTTGCCTTCCAGCAAATTGGGCATCTCACCCCAGTCAAAAATGGAATAGCGATTGGAGAATGAAAAAATATAGGGATCTTGTCCTTCCAGTCCGTGCACATCTTTCACGGAGCCAGAATACAGCAATGGGAAGTTTATTTGCTTTTCCAAACCAAAAGCTCCTTCCTGATCTCCCCCGGATCAGGCATGAATATAGCCCTTCTTAGCATTGGTTAAAAATGCGGAGTGCGCTCCATCAAAGTTGGCCAATTGCAAAGCGGCCAGCATTCCGTTGCCAATATTATTGATTCCCGTGAACAATCCACCTGGTATGGAATGAATTCGGCGCACCACGTGCAAAGAAGCCATGGGCGAGCGATACAGGGAATCAGCAAGCACTGGCACAAAAATTCGGATCTCATCGGAATTTTTCGCCGCGCTACCCATGGATAACGGCGCTTCGGGATCCGTTTCAGAAATTTCAGCCAAACAAATATTTACCGCATTCTCCACGGGGCGATCGGTAATATTTAAAGAAATCTTCGAACGCTCAGAAATCTTTTGCGCGCGATCGATCAAGGTTTGAAAATGCGGCAAACCTTTTTTCGTGCGCTCGATCACTAAATGAAATTTATCGAAAGTATATTTTAAATCCAAGCGCTGCCACTTGCCTAGGGCATCCACGGCGGCGCCATATTGATCGGGAGCTGTGGCCAGCACAGGAATGCCAAAGGGCATTTGGCTGATGGCAAAATATGCATCCACCCCGCCCACCGCAGCGGCGCAGGGAATCCCAAATACAGGAATCAACAATTTTGAAGCGAGAATGCCCGGCAAGTGGGCCGCCAAGCCAGCTCCGGCAATGACCGCGTCGGGAGAAAGTCCAAGCAGTTCTTTATCGAGGAGTTCCGGACTGCGATGCACCGAAATCATCCGAAAATCTACTTGATGGCCTTCATTGAGCAGACGAGCCTTAAGCGGATCGTAAATATTAGCGTCGGATTTGCTGCCAAAAATGACTAATACTTTCATGCTTTCACCCGATGACCTTTGCGTTTCTCTTGAAAAGCAATTCCAGCAGAAATATCCGTGGGATACTTTCCGTCTAAGCAAGCCATGCAGAGGCTCTTGAGGCCAATGGCTTCTTTCAAACTTTCTTGATCGAGATAAATAACTCGATCGGCGTTGAGCGCTTGGGCGATTTGTTTTTCTTCGCGACCAGTGGCGATCAGCTCCTCGGGATTGGGGAAATCTATTCCGTAGTAGCAAGGATGACGGATCGGTGAACATGTGCTCACAAAATATACTTCTTTGGCACCCGCACGGCGCACTAGATCCACCAATCGTTTGGAGGTGGTGCCACGTACGATACTATCGTCTACAAGCAGCACATTCTTTCCGGCGATCTCACTCTTCACAGGATTTAATTTTAAGTCCACGGCCTTGGTGCGTTTCTCGGGGGTATTGAGAATGAAACTTCGCTGAATGTACCGGTTTTTAATCAACACTTCGCGATAGGGCACACCCAATTCTTCCGCCAAAGCAATGGCCGCCATTCGAGAAGTTTCGGGCACGGGCACCACGATATCGGGCTTCATCTCGCCTCGCTTGATAAACTCTTGAACTTTCTGCGCCAACCCTTTGCCCAAAGCTAAACGAACGTTGTAGACGGGGCGATCTTCCAAAATGCTTTCGGCTCCCGCGAAGTATACCCACTCGAACATACACGGAGTTGGCGTCTGGGCCAGAGGCAATACCTTGCGCTCAATTTTTCCGTCGAGATCCACGAAGATCAATTCGCCGGCTTTCAAGTCTCCGACCACTTCATAGCCCAAAAAATTCAACAAGATCATTTCCGAAGTCACGCAGTACGCTGGTTTTTTCACCAACGAGCCAGAGGCATCCTTCACCATCGTCTCCCGACGGCCAAGAATGAGCGGACGTATTCCCTTAGGATCGCGAAAGGCAAACATGCCTTGACCCGCGATCATCGAAACAACGGAATAGCCACCCACCGCTTGTTTCATCACCGCATGCACGGCCTTTTCAATTTGTTCAAACTTTAGTTTTTCTTCACCCGCGGCGCCGCCGTCGAGGAGAGCATCAGCAAAAAGGTTTTCGATCACTTCGAGGTCGTTATTCGTCAGAGGCATCCGACGACGTTCGCGCTTCAGTTTTTCCACTAATTCATAATAGTTTACTAAATTTCCATTGTGAGCCATGCCGATCCCATAGGGATAGTTCAGCACTAAGGGTTGAATGTCACTTTTGTTATCGCTCTTACCAACGGTGGAATACCGAGTGTGACCAATGGCCATTCGTCCCGGCAAGCGGTTCACGATTTCTTCGTTAAACACACTCTCTACTAATCCGTTGTCTTTGAAGAGATGAAAGCCGGGCCCTTCTCCCTCATCGTACGAGAGAATTCCGGCAGCGTCTTGTCCACGATGTTGAAGCGTGAAAAGACCTAAAAAAACTTCTTTCGCGGCCTCATCGGGCCCGATAACCCCTACTACTCCACACATGCGCCCTACTATCGCAGACGAGACCCCGGGAAGCAAAGAAAAGTGCCTAAATTTCAGACGGTTTTGCGCCTTTTATGCAGAGCGCATCCGGGAGTGGGCTATTTTTGCCCTTTGCGCCAGAAAGAAATTTATTTACCGCAATAATATTCAATACTTAACCGAAAACCCTTGGCACTGGCCTTGCTTCAGTGAATCTGATGAAAATTCACCCGGCTTTTCCACTATTCCTCGCCTTCTTCGCGCTCCACCTAGTGGGTTGCGGAAAAGACCCTACCGCTGAGGGCGGAGCCGCCGCGGGCACTATTCGTTGGCAAAGCTTCCCGGTGGAAATTCAACTCGAATCCAGCCTCTATCAAGACAATGATTTTCGCGCCGACCTGCAAGAGGCATCTAGCTTTTGGGAACAGCGCGCCGGCAAATCGCTATTCATCTACCGCGAAAGTTCGGCTAGCCCCAGTGCCGCCTACACTGGGAACATTCTTGATCCCGATTCGGTGCGCTTCAATATGATCTTTTTTGTTTCTCCCTGGCCCCTGGAGGCCAATGTGGCGGGAAACACTTTAGTGCGTTCCTTCGACGGTAAAATCGAAGGCGCATACATCATGCTCAATGGCGAAAGCTCTTTCTGTGGAGGTGATTGCACAGGTCTCACCGGACTTTCTCGGCGCAAACTTCTTGCCCACGAATTGGGTCACTTTATCGGTCTCGATCATACTCCTGTCCGCGAGAACATGATGTTTCCTGAAATTCTCGATGGGGCCGAGTTGGACTCCCTACAAATAGACGCCTCTACCCTGCAAAAGCTTACCCAGTAGCTGCTGAGGAAATGGGCGAAAAACGCTCCGCACAAAGCCAATCTGGTACATAATTCGCCCTCAAAAAAGAATAGAGATGTGAAGCGCCCACTCAGTCACAGTTTCTACTTTCCCAACTCGCCTTCCCATAGTACGAAGGGAAACCTATGAGTAAAATTCTTGCTGTTGGCTCCTTGGCGTTTGATTCCATTTCCACCCCCGCAGGCAAAGCGGAGAAAGTCTTGGGCGGCTCGCTCAATTATTTCTCGATTGCGGCTAGCTTTTATAACCCGCTGCAATTGGTGGGCGTCGTTGGCGAAGATTTTCCTGATCAACACCTAGAGTTCTTAGCCTCCCGCGGAATCGATATCGGTGGCGTGGCCAAAGTAAAAGGCAAAACCTTCCATTGGACCGGGGAGTACGGAAAAGACCTCAATGAGGCCATCACCCTCTCCACCCAGCTCAATGTATTCGAACACTTTAATCCCCAGTTACCTGAGTCGTACAAAAACGCGGAATACGTATTCTTGGGAAATATTGCACCAGAGTTGCAGTTGAGCGTGCTCGATCAGGTGAAAAACCCCAAATTGATTGCCATGGATAGCATGAACTTTTGGATCACTGGCCGTCGTGAAGCATTATTGAAAGTACTTCCGCGCATTGATCTGCTCACCATTAACGAAGGCGAAGCCAAACTTCTTGCTGGCGAAACCAACGTAGTTCTTGCTGCGGAAAAAATTCTCACCATGGGCCCCAAAGCCCTCGTGGTAAAACGGGGCGAATATGGAGCTTTCCTCTTTTTCGGTGGGGAAATTTTTTCTGCGCCAGCAGTACCCATTCGCCGCGTAGTAGATCCCACTGGAGCTGGAGATACTTTTGCCGGCGGCTTAGTTGGGTATTTGGCGTCAAAAGGCGTCGGCCTCGATCAGAAAGCTCTGCGTGAAGGCGTGTTGAACGGCTCCGTGATGGCCAGCTTCACTGTGGAAGATTTCTCTTTCCAACGTCTTCAACGTTTGGAAAAATCAGAAATCGAAGCGAGAAAATCGTTTCTTTTGAACACGATGAAATTCTAATTTTCCGCTGAGAAAATTGGGGGGATAGCAGCACCTATGGCTCACACTGAAGACTTGGCCATTGTCTTGCGCTCCCAGCCCTATAAAGAGCGCGACAAACTCGTGACTCTACTCACCGAAAATCACGGGAAAATTAGTGGAATTGCCAAGGGTTCGATTCATTCAAAACGCTACGGCGGCACCTTAGATCTCTTTGCTTGCAGTCACTTCCGCTACAAAGAAAATCCATCCCCGCTCGTTTGGATTGAAGAGGCCAACTTACGCAAAGACTTCGTGGGCCTGCGCCTAAAATTAGAATCTATTTCGGCCGCGGGATATTTTGTGGATCTGGTAAACCGCCTTACAGAAGAACGTCATCCAGCCCGTGAGATTTTCCTTTTACTAGTGCATTACATGACTCTCTTAGAGACGCAAACGGCTACTTTTGAGATCGTGCGCTCCTTTGAAATGAAGCTACTTTCTCGCCTGGGTTGGGCTCCGGTTTTAGAAGAGTGTGTGGGTTGTGAGTTACCATTCTTCGGCCAGGAACTTCCTCCAGAAGAAAGTTTCGTGGCACTTTCCGTTGAGCGTGGCGGTTTTCTCTGCCCGGCCTGCGCTTCACGTGAGTCCCGCAAGATCCCGCTCGCCTCGTTATTGTGGATGATCCAAGCACGTGAGACAAAAATTCAACATACCACTAGCCTCCGTTTTCCATTGGAGCCCATGCAGGAAGCTGCCAACGCCCTCCAACACTTTCTCCGCTGGCACTGCCCGGGCTTAGGAAACTATCAGTTCCGCTCGCATAGCTTGTTAGAGTCCTTTTTGCTGGAGGCTCGCAACCAGTTAGAGCCAGAAGTCCAATTACCGCTAATTTCGAAACCCTCATCGGCCAGTGCGCCGACCGATGAAGATTCGGGAATCGTTAATTAAGCGTCACTTAATTATGATTTGCTTTGGCAAGCAGAACACAATTCTGAATTTTACTTCAAACGGATAAATTAACCGTCCGGCGTATTTGTGAGGAAGAAATCTACATTCATTCTATTGAGATCTAGTTTGCCCCAGCTAGGATCCACTCCACCGCCGAATGGAGGTCTTCCTCGATTCGATCGGGAGCAGTGCCGCCCTTCGCATTTAACTGCAAGAGCGTATTTTCTTTTTCCCCTTTGCCTGTAAGCAAAAGGATGGAAGCTTTACAGCCAGAATTTTTTCCGGCCTCCACGTCCGACATCTTATCCCCAATAAAGAACGATCGGGAAATATCGATGTTCAACTCTTTTGCGGCAGCAAAGACTAGCGCTGGCTTCGGCTTTCGGCAGGCACAATTATCTTGAGGATGATGGAGGCAAATTTTATAAGAATCGATGGAGGCCCCTTCGGCCGCGAGAAGCTCGTCTAAGCGGGCATGAATTTCTGTCAAGGCACGCTCTTGAATAATTCCCCGCCCCACTCCACTCTGGTTGGTCACCACCACGATCTTGTAGCCTTTCGCCTGCGCCAGGCGGATCGCTTCACCGGCGCGAGGAATCAGCTCTACCAGACGCGCATCATTAATATACACTCGATCAAAATTGATTGTGCCATCTCGATCAAGAAACAGAGCCGGATGTTTCACTGGCGTTGCTCCATAGTCCAGCTCCAAGCGGTACGGAGAATGCTTTCTAAATTATGACTGGGATTCCAGCCTAAAACACTTTTGGCTTTTTTGGATCCGGCGACTAACCGAGGGGGATCTCCTGGTCGTCGATCGCCTACTTGAAACTTTGCTTTTTTTCCTGTGATTTTTTCGACCATTTGAATGGCCTCTTTTACCGAAGTACCCTGGTTGGTACCTAAGTTAAAAATATCGGAACTCCCGCCATTGAGTAAGCGATTCATGGCCAAGATGTGTGCCCTAGCCAAGTCCTGCACATGAATATAATCACGAATGCAAGTACCGTCTTCAGTGGGATAATCTTCGCCAAATAAAGTAAAAGAATATTTTTCTGGTTGAGCGACGTGCAACAAAAGACGAGGCAACAAATGAGTTTCGGGATCGTGCAATTCACCCAACTCGCCCTCAGGATCACACCCTGCCGCATTGAAATAGCGTAGCGATGTGTAGCGTAACCCCGAAGCCACATCTTCATCGGCTAAAATTTCTTCCACCATTCGTTTTGTTTTGGCGTAGGGATTCATTGGAGCAATCGGATCAATTTCCGAGATCGGCTGATCGGTTACTCCATATACTGAGCAGGTGGAGGAAAATATAAACACTGGCAGTTTCGGCAAGGATCGCATGGCCGCCAATACCTTTAAGGTTCCAGTTACATTGTTATCGTAATAGAGATTGGGCTTAGCCACGCTTTCTCCCACGAGGGCCAAAGCGGCAAAATGAAAAACAGCATCGGGCTGAAAGGATTCCAGAACCGACCGAACCTGGGCTTCATTGCGAATATCGCCCTCGACCAAATCACCGTACTTTACGAGCGAACGAAATCCAGTGGAGAGATTGTCAAAATTCAGCACCTGGTGGCCGGCTCGTGCCAACTCCTTGGCCGTTTGTGAGCCCACATAACCAGCGCCCCCAATGACCAGAACTTTTGCTTTTGAATTAGCCATTGGAGACTTTAGATTCCTCAGTTTCGCCGCCTTCGGACGAATCCTCAGTGGCATATTTTCGCAAAAGCTTTTTTACTTCCTCAGAACATCCGGCGCAACCAGTTGAGGCATAAGTTTCCCGGCGAATATCCATCAAACTTTTGCAGCCGCCTTTGATCGCTTCGATCACCGTAGTTTCGGAAACGTTATAGCAAAAACAGACAATCTTTTCTTTGATTTTAGCTTTGCGATTCATGCTCAATCCAGGATACCTGAATTGTGAAAAGGATTGAAAGTTTCCCTTACTAACACGGAAAAATTATAGGAGATTCTGGG
>CAYZLH010000020.1:0-15328 GCA_964478795.1 uncultured Bdellovibrionales bacterium
ATCATAATAAAATAGCCTTCTAAGTTTGATCTTTCAGCGGCGTTTTTTACAAACCACTGCCCTATGACCGGTATATCATTGATGTACGCCAAGGCTTCACGGTCTAAATAGTGTTCGATGAAAAATTGTTTTCTTCTCCACTCATCATTCCTGTTATTCAGGAGCCTAGCGAACGAGCGCCCATCCACTTGAAGGCCGGGCTTGATATTGGCAATACTTGCGATAGTTGGCGCCAAGTCGGTATTTAGGATAATTGCTTGGCTAGTTTTCCCTTGTTCGGCGCCTCCCGCAACTATGAGTGGAACCTTGGCCGATTCATCATAAGCGAAAGCCTTACTACTTAGTCTATGCTCGCCATACATATAACCATTGTCTGCTGTAAAAATGATTATAGTGTCATCAAATAAATTTTCGCGTTTTAGCCTCGTCACAATCTTTCCAACCAAATCGTCAACAGCTAACATGGATGCCATCATATGCCGATACTGGCTTTCAATGGCCTGAAGATCGGCCTCGTCAAGACTTACTTTGTCTTTAAAATAGTTTGTTTTATCGGATATATCAATTTCATTGAAAGACTCTTTTTTCATTAGCCGCTCCATCTGAGATGTCAGCAAAGAAACAAGTTTTTCTTGTCTTGGTGCGGGGTAAATAATTTCTCTGAAGTGAGATTTATACCCCAATCTTTTGGCGAACTCTATATCCTCTGGCCTAAGCTCAATGTGTGGGGCCATGGGCATTACGGAGAGAAAAAATGGTTTAGCCTGATCATGATTATCAAAAAATAAGAGCGCTTTCTCAGCGATAAGATCGGTTTGATAATTTTCACGGATGATTTCATCGGGAGAATTTCTATATTTTTCTGGCTTTCTCGAAAGGTAAACGTCATTAGACTTTTTAAAAAGCTCATTCATGAAATCAGAAGTTTGATTCAAGAGGGTATTGAATGTTTTGGGATAAAAAACGGCCTGAGTTTGTGCGGTTGGCGTATCTCTTTCAATCATCACGTAATTATAGGTATTGTAAGTGGATGGATCCATCAGACCATACCAAGTATCGTATCCGGGTGGAACATGAAGAAGAGTTTCAAGAATCGACTGAGTGTTCATTCCGTAGCCATTGAGGTATTTCCCAATATGGCCCGTACGATATCCAGCCTGCTGCATCCAAGTTGCAATAGTATTACTCTCTCCACCGTAAGAATTGCTCTTCTTATCTAGCCAATACAAGATTCCCGTGGCTACATCTAACACACCATTATTCATCGAGTATTGACCCGTAAGATAGGTAGCTCGAGAGGGACAACAAACTGGATTCGTAACAAACGCGTTTGGAAAGGTTAGACCTCGATCTACGATATTATTTTTGATATTGGGAATAAGGTCATTTCTCAAAAGATCATCGAATAGCTCTTGGCTAAGATCATCTGTCATGATCACTAACACATTTTTTTTGCTATCAGTGATCGCCTGCCCTTGCGCCACACCAGTTAACAGAAACACCAACATCATCATCAGCTTCATCATTTTTACTCTCTTTCGTTCAATTTTATTTATTGGAAATATTATTCCACGTTACCATTCGAGGTCTTCCACACAAGCAGATCTGCTATTCAGGTTCAGCTGAATGAAATCGCCCCTAACATCATTTCATACTCTCTTTACAGGACTCAGAAAGGTGGGGGGTATTCTCTTTGAGACACTCGATGATTCGTCCGCCACCGGGAGCTACATCTTTACAAAATGTCTTGATTTCCTCTTGGCAGGCGAAAAAAACTTTTCGATTTTTCTTCATATCATCTTGGCTGGGTTGACAATCTTTCGAAAACTCATCTTTTTTTGAGCGCATACATTGGAGTAAATCTCTACCGGTTAAATCAGGGCAATGTTTTTCCGCTTCTTGTCGACATTTTTCGCTTCCAGCCGGTTCAGCCGCCACCGAAAAATTGGAGGTTAAGAAAACAAATAATATTGAAATAGTACTTTTTATTTTCATGATCATAATTCCTTTCTTAATAAATATTCTTTTGTATCCATTGTGAGCGAATCGCTTCACTCGTTGTTCCACCCCCCGGTGTCCAGCCCGGAGGCGAGAAAACTATTCTAATCTTTTCATAAAGACTTCGCTGCTGGCGAACATCTTTCCAAAGATTGGTCCACCCTAAAAATAGGATTTTTCCAACAGACTTATTGGTAATTTTTTCGACGAGGCCATATTCAATTTTTACCTTTGGCTCCTCCGCCTGAAATGTGCCAAAAAGACGATCGAAGATAATTAGTGTTCCTCCATAATTACGATCTAAATATAAAGGATTGCTGCCATGATGCACCCGGTGATGAGAAGGAGTGTTGAGCAATAGCTCTAGTGGCCCCAGCTTCGGAATCAATTCTGTGTGAAGCCAGAACTGATAAAGCAGATTTATGGAAGCCATACCAGCAATGATCTTTGGGTCAAATCCGAGCCAGGCTATCGGAATATAAAACACCCAGAGCAAGGAGAAAAAACCCGTGAATCCAAGCCGGTAAGCGATTGAAAGGTTATAACACTCTGGACTGTGGTGTACGATGTGGGTGGCCCAACCCAGGCGGACTCGATGACTATATCTATGCATCCAGTAGTAGAAAAATTCGACGAGTAGGAATACTGCTCCGAATTGCACAATCGGGCTAAGCTTGATCTCAAAAAGAGAATGTTGATAGGCAAAAACAAGTACGGCGCCGCTGATTAACCGAAACATGCCATTGACGACGGTGCCGAGAACAAAAATAACGGCACTGATGAATGACTCCTGTCCATCGTAGTTGCTCGCGCCTCTCCTCCGCGAAAACCACAATTCAATACCTATGCTTACCGTCATAAATAGGACCGCATACGGGAGAAATTCTTTTTGAATATTTTCCATCATGGCCTCGATTGAATTTAGGATAGTCCGCAGATGTTGCAAAAGAATTGCAACGGTTTCCCCTTTAATATTGTATATTTACCTCAGGCCATCTAGGATTCTGGGGATGGAACCTTTAAACATTCTTCTGGTCGAAGATGATAAATTCATTAGTCGCGCCTGGACTATAGGGCTAAACCAGGCAGGTTACGGAGTGATCGCAACTCCCTCGCTGGTGGTGGCGAAATCTTTGCTTAAAGAACGTAGTTTTGCGGCGACAATAGTTGATGTGAATTTAGAAGATGGAAACGGCTTGGATCTGTTGCGTTGGCTTAAAGCAGAAAATATCTCCATAAAAACGCTAGTTGTTACCGCCCGACAAGACGAAGAAGCAGCAATTCTTGCACTTCAGCGAAGCGCATCGGAATTCATTAGAAAACCAATTGGTCCGCTAGAGCTTGTAACTCGGCTCGACCGAATGTTTCGTTATACAAATGAAGAGACGATTTCCGGAATTCACTTTAATGATTTTTCTATTAATGATCTCACAAAAGAGATCTTTTATTCTGGGTTACCGGTTGCTCTATCCCCATCTGAATTTCAAATTTTTCGGCTACTCGTAAAATATGGCGGCACTCCAGTTTCACGAGATCAGCTACTAAAAACTCTCGGATTGAGCGAAGAGGCTTCCGATCGGACGATTGATAGCCACATCAGCAGAATTCGCAGAAAAATAGAGGATCTATCTGGTGATGCCTACTCAATAGAAAGTGTCTGGAAAAGTGGTTATCGACTAAAACATACGGCGGACAGTCGATGAGATCGTCAGCTTCTATTTTTCTTAGACGATCGATTCTAGCAATTTTGGTCGGCTGCATTTTACTTGTTGGCACTGCTTTGATCCTAAAAAGTTTGGGCATCTATATGACCCGTAAAGATACGATTAAGAGCTCACTGGCCAAGGGGGTGATTGCCTGCCTTCGCGAGAGCCCAAATAATCAAACCCTCTCTTGTGATACAATTTTCGCCAACGTATTTACTGAGCTGAAAGAATTACAATTCCAAATTTGGATCCTTGAACCGGATGGCCGTTCGGTCTGGCAAAATACGCAGGCAGCTCCGCCTTTGATCAAAACAGTTTTTGGCGCTGAAGCTACCAGTGGGTTTATTCAGATAGAAGAGGGCCAAAAGTGGTTTCCAATACTTTCTGTTCCTAGCGGTTATTTTGACGATACTGTTCTACAAAAACGAGTAGTGATCGGAGATCTTCTTGAGGGGAATGACCTGCACTATCTGAGAAATGCCTTTCTGATATTGACTCTTTCTGTTTTCGCATTTGGTGTCGTGCTTGCCTTGGGAATAACCTATCTATCGCTTTCAAAACGAGCTTTGGAGGCCCGACGAGTATTAGCCGCCATGCGATCTGGAGACTTATCGGTTCGATTTAGGTCAAACAAAATGGATGAGTTAAGCGACCTGTCATTTTCATTTAATCAAATGGTTGATCTACTAGCGAAATCTTTAGCGGAGATTCAAACGAGTGAAATAAAGAGACGAGAACTAATCGGGGAATTATCACATGACCTTCGAACCCCACTTACTTCGATCAAGTCATTTGTGCAGTTATTGCAACCGGACACTCATAAAAAAAGCGCTCTAGAAAAGGAGTGCATTGATTCCATTGCGGCTGAAGTTAACTATTTAGCTAGACTAGTTGATAGTCTGTTCGAGCTATCTCAACTTGAAAATCCTTTCAGGCGGATAGAAATGGCTCCCCTGAAAATAAATTTACTCCTGGAAGAAGTGGGGCGGGAATTTAGGCTACCTTCTCAAGAGAAAAAAATTGCGATTAGTGTATTTTTACCGAAACGGGAATTTTGGGTTCGCGGTGACGCCCTTCTGCTAAAAAGAATGTTGCTCAATCTTATCGAAAATGCCCTTCGGTATGCAAAATCAAGTCTGGTGATTAAAGGAAAAGAGATCAATGGCCGATTCGAAATCGATATTTTGGATGATGGACCGGGATTCTCAGCAGAAGCTCTCGAAAATTATGGAATTAAACACGGAAAAAGAAATCTAAGTTTACAAACTGCGGAAACCCATGTGGGACTAGGGTCTATCATCGCCCGAAAAATTATTGAACTTCATGAAGGCGCGATGACCATTGATAATCGAATTGAAGGAGGAGCCAGAGTATCGATTACAGTAGCGCTAGCCACCTCTAGCAAAGTTAATGCAAAAGCGGAGTTACAGCCGTAGTAAATGCACTGGGTTCTTCGCTTTTAGCACTTTCCTAGCTTGAGCTGAAAAGATTTGGCTTACAGCTCGTAATGAACAAAACCCATGTTAATTGAGCAGTGCGCTTACCCTGTCTTTTTGGGCTTGCTGGATAAGTAGCGATTATTTAATCCCATTCGCACTAAGGATTTGATCACTGCCTGGCGGCTAACATTTAATTCCTCCGCGGCCTCATCGAGCTCCTTCAGCATATCGGCTGTGAAATCAACATTTACTCGCTGAATCGCAGGCATCATTTTTCCCTTATTGGTGAAGTGGTGGGAAATGTCCTGCCCAGAATCCGCCATTTCAGCAATGGATTCTGCAGAAGTACCTTTTTTTAATTTACGAATTTTTCTCATATAGCTGCCGTTCCTCTCTAGTCGATTTCCACAGCGTTACTAAATGGTAGTATTCCCCATCCTTGTCGCTACGAACCTCAAAAATCACAGAAAACAATCTTTGGCCCACCCAGCCTATTGCCCTGTATTGCTCAGGCACTTCAGAGCGCTGGTCTAGGTAGTAAGGGTTATTCCAAATTTGTTGTACTTCAATAAATCCGATTCCCCGCTTGGGATTGCGCTTTAGCTGTTCGCTCCTTTTTTTTATCAAATCTAAATCGCACAACTATATATGGTATAACAGTTATACCACTGCGTCAAGATCGTAAAAATGGCTTTAGTTCTGAAATTTAGATGCGCCAAATTGAGGTTTTTGATTTGGTGGCCTCTGTTCGAACTCACCAACTTCGTGTGTGATTCGCGTGTGATGAAGCAGTTTTTAGAGGTTTCTTGCGGGATGCGTCGGGAAGAACCCGGGCTGGTAACTTATTGTTACTATTTTGGTTTTCTGTGTTTTCAACTAGTTAGAATTTGCGATTCCCCAAACTCGGAGGGGCCACCATAAAAAACCGACGCACTCACCGAGCGTGGCGGTTTTTTTATTTGTGGGCTCATCAGAAAGTGGTTCTACTCACTCAGTAGTGAAGAACCAAATATTTGCTTTCAATGCAATATATGCGGCGGAGCAAACGATGGGGAATCCTGTAACTCAGATTCTGTGGCTTCTCTTGCATCCATCACATCAATGTCAAAAACAAGATCTTGCCCAGCCAACGGATGATTCGCATCGAGAGTAAGAAGCTCGCCATTCACTTCGGTGACGCGATATTGGCGCATGACTGCATTGGATTGCACTTGCATGTGATCGCCCAATTTTAAGCGATGACCTCGCGGCAATTTACTGCGAGGCATTTGCAAAACTAAATCTGGATTATAAAGTCCAAAGGCCTCTGCTGCATCAAGGTGGATACTGCGACGTTCACCTTTCTTTACAGTGCCCAATTTTTTTGCAAGTTCTGGTAAATCGACTCGCTCACCCTCGGGATTAATCGAAAACACATCGCGGTTAAACGTGGTACTAATCAGACGGCCGGCAGAATTTTTTAAAATGCACTTGAACGAAATCACTTGAGGCTTCATAAATTCTCCTTGAAAAACGTTGTTTCACGATCAAAGGGAACAGAAAAATCTAGGAAATCGGATAGAAGATAAAAGAATCGGACGACGCCAATCGTAGCTAGATAGCCCTCTACCGTCAACAGTTTTGATTAGAGAGCGTCTTTGCGACTATTTTTGGCCGAATCCGAATCTATACAAGAGATTCGGGAATATGTGCTACAACGAAACCAATTGTTATTGCTTCTTTCGAGTCTAAGTACATTGTGTCCTTGTCCTCTTGAGTGGCCCCTAGCCTCTGGAGGTTATATGGGAAAGAAATTGTACGTTGGTAATTTGCCTTATTCTGCAACCGATTCTAGCTTAGGTGATGCATTTGCATCATGTGGGACTGTTGAATCTTCAAAAATCATCATGGATCGCGATTCTGGTCGCAGCAAAGGTTTTGGCTTCGTAGAAATGTCTAGCGATGCTGAAGCTCAATCCGCAATCAGCAGATTGAATGGTTCTGATTGGGATGGCCGTGCTCTCACTGTAAACGAAGCGAAGCCGATGGCTCCTCGTGAAAGTGGCGGCGGCGGACGTTCGAATCGTTGGTAAGCCGATCTATCAAAAAAAAATCCCGTTGCGCAAGCATCGGGATTTTTTTTGCCCATTTTAAAGTTTTTTTGAGCTAGTCAGCGCCTTCGACGCAAGAAGTTCATCGCCAGAGTCGTACCCATATCGGTAGTGAACATTCTGCAAAGAGAAGAACAAAGAGAAGAACAAAGAGAACTAGCAATTTAAAGAAGGCGAGTGGAAGCATTTTCAGCCCCAGTCGATCTCTATCTTACACTTACGCGATTTAAAAAAGGTCGCGAAAGATATCGCCAAGCTTCTTTTTCTTCTTCTTTGGCTTTTCCGGTTGAGGCGCTACGTTGGTATTGCGATCCTCTTCCGATTGCACGGATCCTCCACCAGAGGTGACAGCTGGAATATCGTAGTTAGGTCGGTGTGATTCTGATTCCAGAGCGTGATAGCCAGGAGGAATAGCAATCAAACCAGAACGGTATCCACCATCAGAGGCCGGACCTGATCCCCGAGCACCACCACGAGGACCACCATGTGGAGCGATGGGGTTAAATGGTGAAGTCTCCACTGTCAGCGGATCTTTCAATCTTCTAGTACTGTGCGCCTCGATCACGGTTCCATAAAATCCAGGGAACACGTGATATCCGCCGTGAGCTGTGCCGAGGAAAAAGGGCACGGTTTTCATGAAGGCCGGAGTTTTGGTACCAAAGTTCACCAAGCTAGTGATGTCGTCGACATTATTGTAAATATACTTGCGCGAAGATCGCACGATGTTCCAGCGTTGTTCATGCATTCCCCAAATGTATTTGGCTTTTTTGTTGTCGGGATAGTCACGTTGCTCCTGCGCATCCCAGGCTTTGTTTTTAGAAACATCAGGGTTGAAGTAAAGCACTTGCCAACCCAACTCGCGGAGCGCCACCTGCAAAGAGTTTCCTGTGGAGCCGTTGGCAGAAACGAAACGTGAAATCTTTTGCCAAGTTTCGCTATCGCCAGCTTTTTGAAATCCTGATCCTAAGCACTTCATAGCCATGCCGATGCAACTGGTGGGCTCTAAGTTATTTAGTAAGAAGTCTAATCGCTCACCTTTGAAGCCAAGACTTTCCAAATACGCCCGGCGTCCGGCAGCATCTGCCTTTTTGTAGGTGGAGTTCGAGCCATAAAATGGTGAGATCCCCCACTTCCGATAAAAGCTTTGGTGATGATTTAAGTCTTGCTGTAAGCACTCTGCCGCTTCACGCACAATATTGTCCACGTTGCGAGCATGCTCTCGTCGATCCTGGTCAGTAAAAGAAATAGAGCCCACGAGCATCGCGTGCACCGGGGAGGAAAATACTGTCATTAGGGAAATTGCGGCGACTATTGGCTTCAACATAAAACACCTCAAGCTTCGGGTATTACGAACGAGGGTGGTTATATCATTGTCTGAGTAAATTACTCAAGTATATCTGGATTCTGGAAATTTCCCATAAGTTTCAATATCTTAGCGTTTGAATTGGATTTCTTTTCCGGTCGCATATCCGGGGGGCTCCAGCCCCAATAATCGATAAATCGTAACTGCTTGATCTTCATGATCAATAATCTGATCCAAGGCGTAGTTTGCCGGTACCTTCGGTCCGCGAATCGCAAAAGGGGTCAATAGACCCAGCTCGTCCACGGCCACTCCCTGCTTGTAACCCCCCTTTTTCGTGCGCACAAATACGTCCGCCTTGGGATCCAAATCTTCAGCCCAAAGAAACGGAGGACGATTAGCAATTACCAAATCGCCCACTCTGTCTTTGGGCAAGTCTAATTGCAGCTCGGCCTGCTCCCACCTCCAGACGTTGGCCAAGGGCGAGATCCCTGTTTCTTCGTCTTTTAACTCTTGCAGTGCCGTCACAACTTCGTCGCGCAATGCCTCATATTCTTTTCCAGAATCCCGCTTGTAGTTCCCGCCGAGACCTTGAGGTGAAATATAGATATTATCCATCTGAAGAAAGACCACTTTCGTGTTTGGCCAGTCTACTTCCCACTCGTCGCGCTCTTTGTTGAACTTAAATTTTAGCCAGCCCTTTTTATAAAAAAGATTATTGAGTCGCACTTCTTTATAAAGTGGAAGTGCGCCGTGATCCGAGCCGAAAATTACGTAAGTATTGGAATCTGCTTTATCTAAAATTTCCCCCAAGATTTCATCGATTTTTTTATACATGCCTTTCATTTCTCGCCATAAGACGGCACGCTCTGCCTCGGAAATCGTGGAATAAAGAGGGCTCTTAGGATCTAAATATGGCAACCACCAGCGACTCGTCATCATTTGATTTGGTGTATAGATCGATTGAATCACCACTTCGCTTTGTAAGCCTTTGACCAGAAAAGAAACGGACTTCTTATGCCATTCCAACGAGGCCAAACTTTCCTGCAAGAACGCTTCCTTATCCTCAGGATAGTAAATCAACTGCGGCGGATAATTATCAACGAAATCCACCATCGGACCAACGGCCTTGCGCATCTTCTCCGCCAAACCTGGTGGTTGGGTGGCGTATTCATTTAAACCGTCATAAAAGAATCGAATTCGGAAAAAATCCTTTTGACCCAATTTTATTACGCCGATTTTCACTCGGGACTCTACTTCGAATTTTGAAAGCTCTTCTTCTAATTTCGTTTTTTTGGGTGTGTGAATATTGTAATCATTCTTGATTTGCCAAGAGAGATTTAATTCAATCCAGTCGCTCCACTCGCCCACCTTGAGATCGGCTAATATCTCCTTCTTGTCGGCAGAAAAAAGCACGCGATCATAATTTTCTTGGCCATCATCCGTGGAATCAACAATTAATCCCCATAGGGTAGAACCCCAATTCGTAAACTCCACTTGCCGAAGCGGCGAAAAACTTTTTTGATTTCCCCAACCCTCGGGCTTTTGCGCCAGCAAAAACTTCGTCAAATCAGAACCAAAAGTGAATACTCTCTTGTTTTGACCAAGTTCTTCTAAAAGTTTTCGATCGCGGCGATCATGAAAATTGATGGCGGGAAAATCTAATCCCCAGGCCCCCCAACGACCCTTGATCGTATTTCCTTTGACCAATTCCGGCGGAGTGGAACCTGGAACGGATAACAGGGAAACCAGAAAATTTTCGTTTTCCAAAATGCTCCAAATAGATGGCACCCGCTTCGAGACCGAGCTAAAGCCCCCACGAGATACCATGGCTAAAGGATAACCCTCGGTGCGCATGGCGCCATCGGCAATGCCATGTACCTTTGGGGAAGCACCTGTCATTAAGGTCGCAAAGTTTACTGGAGTATGACTGGGAAAAACGGGACGCGAATACCCCCAGGCACCCTCACGCATCAAGCGCTGTAGGTTTGGCAGTTCGCCATTCTTCGCCCACTCAAAAATCTGAAAGATCTCTGGCTCGGCCCGTAACCCGTCTGGGAGAAACCAGTACACCTTGAGCCCGGAAGAATTACTTTTTTCGAAGCGATTTTTCCAACCGGCCCAGCCCGCGATCAGAAAAAAGCTGGCGAACATCAGCCAAAGAACTTTGTTTTTCCAGATCTGACTTTCCATGCGATGATCCAACTAATGGGATTCCCTATTTTATTAGGTTTTACCTTAGCATTTTTTTGGCCATATGTAGCTCTCGATTTAGGCGGCTATTCCATATTTTTTCTTTCGTCGTTAATGTTTGCCACCACACTTCTCTCAGACTGGAAAATTCGTGAACATTGGCGAGACTTTTTTAAATTTGAGTTTCAACTTGTGTTGTTTCTATGTTTTTTGTTACTCCCAGCCGTTTTTTGGCTCTTGAGTCACTCTTTCCTCGCCAAACAGGGGTTGGATTATGGAATATTCTGGGCCGCACTCTGCCCCATTGCCATCGTGGCCCCACAGTTTTCTGGGAAAAAGGCCGATCGCGAATTTTCATTTACGTTAGTAATCGGAACTGCGATTTTATTCCCGTTTTTCGCCGTGCTAATGAATTTTCTTTTTTTTCCGCACTTTGCTCGATTGCAAATTCTGTCGCAAGTGCGGGATATGATATTTCTAACAACGGTGCCTACCCTGATCGGCTTTTCGATTCGTTCTCTACTCCCAAGAAATCTGCTAGTCAAAATGCGAGTAGGTCTGCCCCACTTTAATATGATTATAATTGGCCTTCTGTCGTATCTATACATGGGCGCAGCACTTCAAAAATTAAACATTAGTAACTTTCATTGGACCCCAATAATCTTTGCCTTATTCCTAGCGTTTCTAATGGACTTCGGAACCTACCTAATTACGCCATTTCTCTTGAAAGGTTTTCCCATCAGCGCTGAACGAAAAGAAAGTATTCGAATCTGTTTATCAATGAAGAATGTGGCAATCTCCGGAGGAATTCTACTTTTTGAATTTCCCATTTCGACTTTAGCTTCTAGCTTTGTCTTCTTGGCGCACTCCGTACTCTTTACGATCTTGGGGAGAAATCACAAACGAATAGCTCCGGCCAATGGAAAATCCAATTCGGGAAGCGGATCATGACTGATAATCAAAACACCAGTGTTCCATTTTTGCCATATGGGAAAAAGTCGATTCAGGATCTTAGCTCTTAAATGAATTTCGATAGATGATAATGTTTCATCGAGTATCAATAAATCTGGCTGCAACAAACTTCCACGCACTAACGACAATCGCTTTCTCATTCCCCCCGAAAGTTCACTTGGAAATTTTTCGGTGTCTTGAATGTCCACCCAATCAAGGGCTTCACGGATGCTAACTTTTTCTCGCGAAAACGACTGAAAAAATTCCACCTGCTCCTTCGTTCTTAGCCACGGGAATAAGTCATCCTCCTGGGAAACCAAAAATGTACGTCGGCTAGGCCCCACCACGGGCACTCCATTCAACTCAATTTTTCCTGAAGCTGGAGTCAAGTGACCCGCCAATAGAAGTGAAAGCGTGGACTTTCCAACTCCAGATCTGCCCTGACACAAGTACACTCCCGGCCTTTCCGCCTGATAGAAAAAATTGGCCAAAACCGGGGTAGTCCGAGGGTAGCCAAACGTGAGATTTTCTACATTCAACCAGCTCATTTAATCCTTTCGCCAGTGATGCCAAGGGAGAAATTTATTTTCCGCAAAATGAATCCCTGCGTGAAAGACATAACCGATCAAGCCAATCACAAAAATCTGCATCATCATGTCTTGATATTCTAAATTTAGACGACTGAGTTGAATCGCGTAACCCAAGCCCTCTTGCCCACCGATCATTTCAGCTGCGATGATAGACATCCAGCCCAATCCCAATGCCTGGCGCACTCCCGTAAACACATTGGGCAAAATACTTGGTAAATAGATTCTCCAAATCTTAGTCCATCGTGAAATACCCAGAGAATTCGCAACGCGTAGAATGGGTAAAGGAATTTTCTCGAGACCCTCATAGGTATTCATCATCATCAATGGAAAGCTTGCCAGAAATACGATGACCAAAGTTGGCATTTGGCCTATGCCAAAAAGTAAAATTACAAATGGTATCCAAGCAATAGGCGGAGGAAAACGCAGAAATTCAAATAAAAATGCCGTGAGGAAGAAGTTTCGCAACCATCGGGGCAACGAACTTCGTATGGCGGCCAGAAAAATTCCGAAAATAGAGCCAGCTAACACACCGATTCCCACTCGTTCTAAACTAGAAATCGCATGGTAGAAAACTTCCATCTTCAACCTATGGCTTGGCGTAAGTGTTTATTACACGTTCACGCATCGAAATAGCTTGTTTGTTTCCGGCAATGAAGTCGGCCCCTTTTTGCATTAGCTGAAAATCCTCTTCCGTAAACCAGAGACGATTTACCTTCACCTGCAGGTTCGGCTCAAAGCTATTGGCAATTTCGTAGGCTCGCACAGGCACATCTTTCATCTTGGCCTCTTCAGCAAACCACTTGTTTACTTCTTCAGGATTCTTTTTGTAGTAGTCGTAGGCTTGGTCCAAAGATTTTAAAATAGCTTTCGCCAACTTCTCCTCAGAATCTAACTTTCCGTGCGTGGCGCCTTTTTTTAACAGTACCATGGCACAAACCGTCCCAGCTTGAATTGACTTCACCTTCCCCTTCGCTTCTAAAATTGCTGGAATGGGATCAAAGCCAGCTAGAGCATCAAATTGTCCCCACCGACTTTCTCCGGCTTTAGCTCTTTGAATTAGTGGCAAATGCTCTGGCATTGCCAAATGAACGACCTTCACCTGATTCTTCGTCACATTTTTTTCCTTTAAACTTTCATAGAAGACTCGTTCGGCAGCAGCACCAACCGGAAGCCCAATTGTTTTACCCTTTAGCTCGCTAATACCGGCAACCTTCGAATCAACGGGCACGTAGGTAGATGTGCGATTGTACATGAGGCGCCCGATTCCAATCCAATCACTACTTTTGGAGAAGAGCGCCGCCGCAGGCTGATCGGCCGTGAATATAACATCCAGAGCACCAGCCAAGGCCGCCTCGTTGAGTTCGGGGCCAAAGGTTTTTCCAACGAAATCCGCCTCAATGCCATTATTCTTTAATATTGGAGTCCGTTTGAGTACTTGCACAAGTTGGCCCTGAAGAGTCCAGGGAATCTGCCAGCCAATTCGTACCTTTTCGGCACCCAAAGCTAGATCGGTGGAAAATAATACCAAAAGAATTGCATAAATTGACTTCATTTTTGCGCACACTCCATTAACGGTTCTTTGGAACGAGAATCTTCACCTATTTTGCGAAACAACTTGGCCTCGGTGAGTGTGCCGCTATTTTGACAATATTGAATAATGTACTTGGTGTTGTAGATGTCTTCAGATTCAGAACAAGCTCCAAATACGAAATTTTTAGTCGCTCGAAGTTGATACTCTAGTTGAAAGCCATCGGCTCGATCTACGAACTGGGCGTTAATCTGATTTTTACTTACACAGCTTTCTGCAGCGGAAACTTTCCCTACATACGGAACCTCGCGATCGGCAAATAGTCGTTGAATGGCTAAGCTTCGGTCACGAGCAAGACTCTTCGCCTGGTCGACGGGTAGATTTTCAAAAAACTGGACTCGAAGTATTTCTCCACTTGGAAGGGCAAACGCAAACAACGAATCAGAGTCTGATGGAAGCTTTTCTGTCTTCTGAAATCCATTCCAACTGGAATGAAGGGTAAAACCTCTCTTCGCGAACTCCTCTTCCGCCGAGGTAGCCGTCCAGAATTTACAACCGTTAAGGACACTAACGATCAGTAGCAAAATCACAATTGGCATTTAGTACTCCATCGCTCTGAAAATACACTACTCCGTGCTTAGGATTTTTCAAGTGATTCCGATAGGCTATATATGTTCTGGCGAGAAAGAAAGCATAGCGGCAAGCGACTTGATCAAGCGACCTTAATTAGCGAGTTCCTCCTCAGATCTGACCATCTATGGATTCGGCAAAATCGAATCCTTCAGAGCCGCATCGTGGAGCTCCTAAGTAAGTTAACCGAAAGAGACCTGGTTCGGTTATTTATTGAGGAAAAAACTGTTATTTCCTATTCAGACGGACTCTGGTCTTGCACTTTTTCCAATCATCAACAAGAGAATGTAATTCTGATTTTCCCGCGACTATTAAAGCTCTTTCTATCTGCGGAATACCCACAAGCTCAAGCCATTCTCGCTCATGAGATAGGGCATATCCTACTCGGGCATCACAAAAAAACAGTCTCGATTCTGCAGGCGCAGCTAGAAGCCGATTCTTTTGCCAAAGAGCTCGGGCTTTCCGACGAGTTAGCTCATGCGCTTTTGGATTTTCCCATCAACCAGGAAATCTTATCTAGGGTCCAAGAACTAAAAAAATAGAACAAACGAAACTACCGATAAGATTCGGAGTTTGATCATACACGCTATCCGCTATTCTAATTACAGCTTCAATTGACCGGTCAGAGACCTTACCGCTAAACCCTGGAAAGCCTCACATCTTCCACTAGGAACAAATAAAGCAGTTGCCATAATTCGTGGTAAAATTCCTACAATATCAATCGGATGAAGGTCATGAAGAATATTGTTTTGTTATTTGTTGGAATATTGTTAATATTTCCTTATCTCGTTTGCAATTGTCTGCAATGTTACATGATCAGTATTGTTTTGTGTCCCATATTGGTATCGGCGCAAGCAAGCCAGATCGTTATCAGTGATACAATTAAAACCTTCTGCCAGCTTT
>CAYZLH010000021.1:0-3540 GCA_964478795.1 uncultured Bdellovibrionales bacterium
CACTCTGTTCCGCCTATCGGGAGTTTCGCAAACAGGGCGTTCCCGAAAAGCCTTTAAAGATGGCGATGGCATTTTTGGAAAAAGCGCAAAAAAATGGCACGCTCAAGCAGCAACGATATTTTAGCGTGGCCGACTATTCTCGCAATTCCCGCGAGAAACGATTTTACCTTTTAGATTTGGAAACCAAAAAAGCAACGTTTGAAAAAGTTTCTCATGGTGGTGGCGGAAAGGGCAAAGCCGGCGATCCCGATCACGATGGAATGCTAAACCGTTGCGGGATGTCGGGAAGTAGCATGACTCGTGCTGGTTTTTTTCGGGTGGGTGACTATTACCTATCTACAAAAAATCGTTATAAGTGGCCATTGCTCACGCGCAAGCCGCCTCGTAACGGAATGCAACTGCATGGACTCACCCCCGGCGTGAACGATGATGCGCTTTCCGATGGTTATGTAATGCACGAGGCGAAATACAATGCGAGTGGAAATACGGTGATGGGCCGATCTTGGGGTTGTCCAGCATTTGTACCTGGCAAAGGGGCTCCAGTGATGGCCAAACTTCGTGGCGGAAGTCTGCTTATGAACTACGCCCCCCAGTGCACGAAGCAAATGAATACGGTGAAAAATCAGATCAAAAATTGGGAAAAATTCTGCGAGTAATTTTTGTCTTTTCTGGTTGTGATGATCTGTTCGGCAATTCTAATCAAATACAATAAATCTTGAATCCATCTCTAAAAAATGTTTTTCTATTGCACGATGGACAAACAATATCTTGGTTTCAAATATCAGTTGTCGGAAATGGAACATCGCTACGGAAAGAATGTTCACATTTTACAAGATCCCATGGCGTTTACCTTACTCGCCCAGCTTTGCACTCCCGAAGCCAAACATCCGCAAGTTTATCCGCTCATGCAGCGGCTTTATCAAATCCTTTTGCATGCCGTAGTGAACCAAGAGTTTCCGCGTAAACCCACGCGCGTAGCCACGCGGATGGCCGCCAAGCACCCAAGAGAGGGAGCGTTCACTGCCGAACTGCTCGATCAAGAGCCCCAAACCGTGGTGGTGGATTTGGCTCGCGCCGGCACCTTTCCCGCCCATACTTGTTTTGAGACTTTGCAATACCTCCTGAACCCGAATCACATTCGCCAAGATCACCTCATGATGAGTCGAACCACCAACGAGGCTCATCAGGTCACTGGCGCTCATTCAGGCGGCCTCAAAATCGGTGGTTCGGTGGAAAATGCCTATGTTTTGCTGCCCGATCCCATGGCGGCCACGGGATCCACCATGGTGGAAGTGCTAGATTTGTATAAAGCAGGTTTTGGTAACCCTCGGGCCGGCAAAGCTAGAAAATATATCGCACTGCATCTGATTGTAACGCCGGAATATCTCAAGAAAGTGCAGGCTCATCATTCCGATTTGCAGGTTTATGCGCTACGTTTAGACAGAGGTTTGTCTCCGCCCGATATCCTGAGCTCTAAACTCGGCGAACGCTGGGAGTTCGAAAAAGGATTGAACGGGGAACAGTATATTGTTCCTGGTGGCGGAGGATTTGGAGAAATCCTCAACAATACCGACGTTTAGTGACGTTGGAAGTTTTATCAACAACCGGAGAGACCCGGATACCGTTAGCGTCGGGAGACGCTATCGAAACTAAAGGAAAGCATGGCGATTGAGCGTCCAGACAATCCACGCTGTTTGATTCCCGAAGAACGTTTGCGGAATCGAGTGCGTGAGTTGGCCAAAGAGATTGAAGAACACTACGACGACAAAGATTCGCTCGTAGCGGTCTGTGTATTAAAAGGATCCTTTGTGTTCTTTTCCGATCTTGTACGCGCAATTGATTTACCCATGAGTTGCGATTTTTTGGGAGTTACTAGTTATAGTAGTCGGCCCAAACAATCGGGTGAAGTTCGAGTAACGCTCGATCTTTCCTCGGCCATCGCTGGAAAGCACGTTCTTCTCATTGAAGACGTCATTGATTCCGGCAATACGTTGCAATACATGATGCAAACCCTCGAGGCTCGCAAACCCGCGAGTTTGAAAGTATGCACGCTTTTCTTAAAACCCCACACCTTACGCGCTCCTTATGAAATCGATTTCGTTGGATTTCAAATCGGCGACGAATACGTGGTGGGTTACGGAATCGATCACCAAGAACGATATCGCGGTCTCTCCTATATCGGAGCAGTAGAGCGACCACTCTAAGAGTGAGGCTTGCTGTTTCGCTGAAATACTTTTCGCGCTGGCGAAATCTATTTCAAAGAAAGGGAGAAAATGGTTATCACCAGTAGCGCACCCACAAGGATTGATTTGGCCGGAGGTACCACCGATATCTGGCCTTTGTATTTGTTTCACCCCGGCGCCCGCACGATCAGCGCGCTAAAGCAAAAATTGAAAAAGTTTCCGGCAACGCCATCGAGATTCGCTCCGAAGATCAGGAAGTTTCGCATCGATTGCCATCCATTGATTATGTGGATGAAATCGAACCCGGACATCCTTTAGAGCTAATTTTGCGCTTGTTGGCCTTTTTCCGACCTGAGGGCGGATTAAATATCACCACTAGCTGCATGAGTCCGGCCGGTGCTGGTTTGGGCGGCTCTTCGGCGCTAAACATCGCCCTCTGTGGAGCTTTGAATAGTTTTATTGGTGGAAAGTATTCCCGTGAGGAACTCATCACCATCGCCAAAAACGTAGAAACGAAAGTGCTTAGGGTTCCTGCTGGCGTGCAAGATTATTTCCCAGCCATGTACGGCGGATTGAACTCCGTATTGCTCGATACCATGGGCGAAGGTTTGTTGCGCCACTCGCACATCTTGGCTCACCAAATCGAAAGTCGTTTGGTATTGGTATACAGTGGCAAGAGCCGCAATTCTGGCATGAACAACTGGCAAGTGATGCGCGATTATATCGAGGGCAATAAAGAAGTGCAGCAGCATATGCGCGCCATTCAAGATGCCACGCTAGAACTCGAAGTGGCCTTGAAAACCGGTCGATTTGATGAAGCTGCCAAGGCTATTGAATTCGAGATGGAAAATCGCCGCAAATTGGCCCCAGGAATTACCACTCCCGAAATCGACGAAATGATTGCCTATGCGCGGGAGAATGGCGCCAAGGCCGCAAAAGTATGCGGAGCGGGTGGGGGCGGCTGCGTGATGTTTCTTACCTTGCCCAACGATAAATATACGTTGATTAAAAAGCTGCGCGAGAAAGACATTAAGATCATCGATTTCCACGTAGATTCTGATGGCCTTTCCGTGAGCTCTTACTAACGGACAATGATAGTAGGCCCATGAAAAAACGTTTTTTGGGAATTGAACTAGGCGGAGCTCGGCGTACAGCGATCTTGGCTCTCGATTATTTTCCCCAAGAAAATAAAGTTTTTGTCACCAAAATCGAAACTCCATTGCACCCTGATCAAGAGGAAACTGCCGACGAGCAGTTGATTCGATTGGTAAATTCCTTTGAAGCTGAGGCCATTGGTGTGGACGCTCCTCTGACATTTCCGCCAGGGTTAAGTTGTGAGCCCAGCTGTGACGGTGCC
>CAYZLH010000021.1:3550-6361 GCA_964478795.1 uncultured Bdellovibrionales bacterium
CCAGCGACCGGCATCGGTATGGATGCGCGAAGAAGCAATACGGCAAAAGTGGGGGAAGGGAAAGCTTCCATTGCTCTATGCTCAACGGCCAGTGGATCTTTTATTAAGAGGCGAGTGGCAAGAGGAATCGCTGGTGCCTTTTCCGGTGGAAGATTCCTTTGGCAGTGGTCGAGCGCCACTCGCGGTGCGCATGAATTACTTAAAGAAAAAATTTCTCGCGAAAAAATTGATTGAAGTGAATCCGCGCTTTTCGCTCGGCGAGTTGGCACGAATTTTCGCCATTAGTGCGCGTGAGGTGCGGCGCTCTCGCGATGTGGAAGATGGTTTAGAGCAGCGCTTTTCGATCCTGGAAGGAATGAGTCAGGCGCGCGGGAAATTGCCCCATTTATTTTTGTACAATTCCGATATCTCCACCTTAGCCCAGAATCTCAGTGCCTTTGATGCCCTTATATGTGGATACGTGGCCGTGCTCGACACTGTGAAACTACTGGAGCCGCCCCAATTTCCCGCAGAGTGGGGGAACGTGGCTAAGATTCAAAAATTTTCCTCCGAGAAAATGCGATGAAATATTTTCTTCTATTCCTACTGATTTTCTCGGGATGCACTTGGCAGGATCGTTCGCTTCGTTTTCATATTGGCAATGAAAATCTGCAACTCGATTGGAATCGAGCTATTGATTCCAACTCCTATCTTCTGCTGGATAATCTGATGGAAGGCCTCACCACCTATTCTGAAAGTTTACAGAATGAGGCGAAGTTGATCCGACCCACCCCAGCCTTGGCGAGTTCTTGGTCAATATCAGACGGTGGAAAAACGTATGTTTTTCGGATCCGCCCAGGTGTGTACTGGACGGATGGGGTGGAGTTAGAGGCCCAACATTTCGTGGACTCATGGCAGCGTTTGCTTTCACCACAACTGCGTTCGGCCAATGCTTATCACTTGTTTGATATTGTAAACGCCCAAAACTTTAACGAGAGAATCGAGAAGGATTTTTCCCAAGTGGGAGTGAAGGCGAGGGATCGTTATACGCTAGAAGTTAAACTTCGTCGGCAAGTGCCGTACTTTTTGCATTTGGTAGCCACGGCTAATACGTATCCCTTTCGCAAAGATTTGGCGGAACGTTTTGGCGAGAGCTGGTCGAACTGGGAAAATTTGGTGACATTGGGAGCCTATCGCATTGCTGATTGGAACCAAGGAGAGCACATCCACTTGTCTGCCAACCCTAACTATTTTCAAGAAGCGCCGTACATTGCCAATATTTACATCCGCCTTGTATCAGAGCCGCTGGCAGCTTTTGCCTTTTTTGAAAATGATCAGCTAGATATTTTGCGCGACCTCTCGCCGGCGTTAACGAAAAGCGTGCAAAATCGATTGGAGTATCGCACCGGTCCGAAGTTGCAAGTCAGCTATCTGTTATTCAACACTAGTAAGGCCCCTTTTCAAGACCGTAACAATCGGCAAGCTGTGGTGCGAACAGTTCAAAAGGAACGTCTTTCGGCCTTTTTTTCCGGTAGTCAGAGTTTGGCCAATGCTTGGTTGCCGCCCGGTTTGTTGGGAAGTGAAGTGGAATTAGCGGCACCAGTGGAAACGGGCGTGGAAAGAGGGAAGCGAATCGAGTTGCGCTACGGTGGCGGAGATACTTGGAACCTCGTGTTTCAAGAGATTTCGCAGCAGTTACGTCGGGGTTTAGGCTGGGATGTTAAGCTGCATCATATGGAATCCTCAGAGTATGGGGAGTTTTTGGGCCAGTTGTCGACGGTATCAAAAGTCCGAAACTTGCCTCATTTGATGCACCTTAGCTGGGTAGCCGACTTTCCGGATTCCCACTCTTTTATGAACGTTTTCACCTCCTCCTCAGAAAGCAACTATACGGGTTGGTCGAATCCGGAATATGATCGGCTGGTAGAGTCCGCCGTGAGTACATCGGAAGAAGGCTTGCGAGCCAATCTTTACGCACAGGCGCAAAAGATACTTTTAGAAGAGGCAGTGATTCTTCCGCTATTTCTGACCAATCACCAAGCGCTGATCAAAACTGATTTACATGGGGTGCATTTAAATATCTTGGATAAGTGGTACTTTCGACACATGAGATTCGAATCAAAGGGTTTTCGTGGATTTCGTAATCTGTGGAAAAAACGCATGTCTTCGGTGGGAGGGGGCGCCTAGTGTTTCCATTCATTTTGCGGCGAACTTTGACCATTATTGCCACACTATTTGTTTTGGCGACGATCACTTTTTTTCTACTACGGGTAGTTCCTGGCGGACCTTTCGATTCTGACAAAGCACTGCCGCCAGATATCAAAGCTAACGTGGAAGCAAAGTTTGGCTTAGATAAGCCACTTTTTGTTCAATACACCAACTACCTCACCGGAATGTTGAGATTCGATTTCGGCCCGAGCTTTAAATATATCGGGCGCGATGTGACGGAGATCATTTCTGATACCTTGCCAACTTCGATGGAGCTGGGCATTTATTCGCTCGTACTGGCGATGGTTATTGGATTTCCTTTGGGTATACTTTCGGCCTACAAACAGAATACGTGGGTGGATTTTTCGGCGATGTTTTTAGCGGTGGCGGGAATTAGTTTGCCGTCGTATTTTGTTGGCGCCATTTTAATCTATGTATTTTCCTTGCAGCTGAATTTATTTCCGCCGGCGCTGTGGGATGAATGGATTCATAAAGTACTACCTACTATCACGCTGGGCACGCGCCCCGCTGCTTTGGTGGCGCGCTTAACGAGAGCCGCGCTCTTAGAAAGCATTCGCTCGGATTATGTGCGCACCGCCCGGGCCAAAGGTTTGAGCGAACGGA
>CAYZLH010000021.1:6371-14928 GCA_964478795.1 uncultured Bdellovibrionales bacterium
TCTTGAAACATGCCCTCCGCAATTCGCTGATCCCTGTGATTACATTGCTCGGACCTTTGGCTGCTTATGTATTGACTGGGACGTTCGTAATTGAATACATCTTTGCCATTCCTGGGATGGGAAAGTATTTCATAGATGCGGTCACGAATCGTGATTATCCCCTCATCATGGGGGTCACGATGGTTTTTGGTTTTATGTTAACTACCGCTAATCTTTTGGTCGACATCGCCTATGCGATTGTAGATCCACGAATTCGGATGAGTTAGGAGTATTGTGTATTCCCAGGCTTGGAAAAGATTAAAACGACATCGCGTGGCTATGGTGAGCCTCGGATTTCTTTTGCTACTTTCTTTTATCGCCATCGCTGCACCTTTCATTACAAATTTTACCTATTTTGACCAAAACGCCGATCACGCCCTACAATTTCCCAATTCCACCTATTGGTTTGGCACCGATTCCCTAGGAAGAGATCTTTTTTCGCGAATCGTTTACGGCGCTCGAATATCTTTAGCGGTTGGTTTTTTTACAGCAATATTTTCGCTCGTGATCGGCAGTATCTATGGTGCCATTTCTGGATATGCCGGTGGGAAGGTCGATTTGGTAATGATGAGAGTGGCCGACATTCTCTATGCATTGCCCTCGCTCTTAGTCACTGTGTTGATTATGTTGGTGGTCGGGCGTGGCCCCTTGGGGATTTTCCTGGCGCTGGGAGTGGTCGGCTGGGTAGGTGAAGCCCGTTTGGTGCGTGGACAAGTTTTGCAGGCTCGAGAGATGTTGTATGTGGAGTCCGCGCGATCGCTTGGTTTGGGTTCATTCCGAATTTTGTTTCAACATATTTTTCCCAACATTTTGGGACCCGTAATTGTGAGTCTTACCTTTGGGATTCCGCAAAATATCATGGCCGAAAGCTTTTTGAGCTTTGTGGGATTAGGACTAGAGCCCCCATATGCGAGCTGGGGCACCTTGGCCAATGAAGGTTGGCGGGCGTACCGAACTTATCCGTACCTGATTTTCTTTCCTGGTATCGTGTTGTTCTTCACGATCTTGGCGTTTAACTTTTTGGGTGACGGACTTAGAGACGCACTAGATCCCCAAACCAAAAAACACTAACAAATAAAAATTTGCTATGATTCTAGACAATCAATTTTCCTGGAGGGGATATGAAATTGGTAACGATGTTTATTGTTCTCTGTGCGTTTTCGTTGGAATTACGAGCCGAAGAGGGGGCAAATTTCTCCACTCACAAAGCGGAAATGTTAGCAAATATCGAAGAACAAATTGCGAAATTACAAGAGCATAAATCTTGTGTTTCAGCCGCTAACGACAAAGAGGCGATGAAGGCTTGTCGGGACAAAATGAAAGGCTGGCGCGAAGGTGAGCGAGCAGAAATGCAAGAAAAACGTAAAGAGCGTATGGAAAAACGCCTGAAAAAAATGGAAGAGAAAAAACAAGCTAAAGAAGCCAAGGAATAATCATTGAAAAAAGCGAAGTCGCCGGGATTTTTGGTTGTACTCTTTTGTGATGTGCCCGGTTTTCCCTTGGTGACCTTCGGGTTAAGTCAAAGTTGCGAGGCGTAACGACAGTCAGTAAAAGTAGGAGCTGATTGTCGGGCCGCAGGTGAATTTTCAGTGGCGGGAAATCCGGCCGAAGAGTTGTTTTCGGCCATGCAGGTGAGAGAGATCCGGGAGCCAAGGGTCCAGAAGGCGAGCGTCAAAATGCGGACTAAATCGATCACCAACGAGACAATCCGCCAGCCAATTGGAAAATTCCGTTTAAGTTGAATTTGGTAAGAATAGAAAATCGGACATCTTGCCTCATCGAGGCGAGGTTTGCCGAAGCTTTGCCGCAGAGACTTAATTTTTTCGTTAGGATCGGATAGTAGTAGAAAGGTGATACCGAGGGAAAAATTGACATGCGAATATTGTTAACGGGTGCAACTGGTTTCATTGGGTGCCAGGTTGGAAAAGCTTTAGTAAAAGATGGCCACGAAGTGGTGGCCATGGTGCGAGATCCAGCACGGGTAGATCTACCTTTTCCTGCGGAAATCGTTTCTTGGTCGGCGCCGCAAATTCCCAAGGTCGAGGCGGTGATTCATTTGGCTGGAGAATCCATTGCTGGCGCCCGGTGGTCGGAAAGTCGAAAAAAAGAAATTCTCAATTCGCGGGCTGATACAACGAAGCAGCTAATCGACCTTCTGAGAAAAAGCGAAGTTCGACCACTATCTGTTATCTGTGCATCGGCTGTGGGGTACTACGGAAACCGCGGAGATGAGTGGCTGTCTGAAGATTCCGCGAAGGGTAACGGTTTTTTGGCTGAGGTTTGCGAGTCGTGGGAAACTGCGACCGACGCTTTTAGCTCGGTGTCTGATCGATTGGTACAGTTGCGAATAGGAATTGTATTGGAGCGATTTGGTGGCGCGCTGGCCGAAATCTTGCCAATTTTTAAACGTGGACTAGGGGGCACTTTAGGATCTGGAAAACAATGGATGAGTTGGATTCACCTCGAGGATCTAGTTGGGCTAATGTTGTTCGCCTTGAAAGACACCCGAGTGACGGGGAAGTGGAATGCCGTAGCGCCTCAGCCCGTGACGAATAAAGACTTCACAAGAATTTTAGCCGCTACGCTAAAGTGCAAGAGTTTTTTCCCCGTGCCTGCCCTTGGCTTAAAGCTGGCCCTTGGCGAAATGAGCGATTTGCTCTTGGCTAGCCAGAGAGTAAAAGAAAAATTTAGTTCGGCTGGCTATCTATTTCGCTACTCTTCTCTTGATGCTGCTCTGCTCGCGATTTGTAAACATGTGGAACGCTGTCGTGGATTGTTAACTCATGAACATCGCGCAGAAACTTGGATCGATGTGGAGCCAGCCAAAGTTTTTCAGTTTTTTTCCGACACAAAAAATTTGGAGCGAGTTACGCCACCTGAGTATGAATTAAAGGTAATCTCGCAAAGCACTGTTAAGCCCAAAGAGGGCACCACCTTTGAATATACGATGCGGTGTAAGAATATTCAGGTGAGTTGCAAAAGCCATATTTTGGAATGGATAGAAAACGTAAAAATGGTCAGCACCCATGAAAAAGGACCCTATGCTT
The DNA here is from genome assembly GCA_964478795.1 of uncultured Bdellovibrionales bacterium. Lineage (GTDB taxonomy): Bacteria > Bdellovibrionota > UBA1018 > CAIPTA01 > CAIPTA01 > JAKFYM01. The sequence goes on from CAYZLH010000021.1 coordinate 9,458, forward strand.
TTTGGTTTCATAGTTTACAGTTCGAGCGTATGGCCAATGGTACCCTTTTGATCGAAAAAGTAATCTATCGCTGGAAGTATGGCATTTTGGGTGAACTCTTTTGTCAGACCGCTCTTAAAAAGAATCTCACGGAAATTTTTCGCTACCGTATGAAAAAGGCCAAAGAGCTACTGCAATAAATTCCGTTACCGTGTGTGCGGGCTTCACAATTTCTTGAAACTATTTTGCTTATTCGTTCGGCGATTTTTTCCGAAGAATAGTTTAAGAATTGGAGGGTTTGATGTTTCCAGCAAGCACAAAAATTTTGGTGGTGGATGATATGTTGACGATGAGAAAAATCGTCTCCAAAGGTTTAAAAGACATGGGCTTTTCCGACATTAAAGAGGCCGCCGATGGAAATTTGGCTTGGGCCGTAATGGAAGCTCCAGACTCCCAAATTCAGCTAATTGTTTCCGATTGGAATATGCCGAATTGTAGTGGTTTAGATTTCTTGAAAAAAGTTCGGGCCGATGCACGTTTCAAAGCGATTCCCTTTGTTCTACTCACTGCCGAAGCCGAGGCCCATCAAGTAAAAGAGGCAATTCTGGCCGGCGTTTCGAACTACATCACCAAGCCATTTACCGGCGATATCTTGAAGGCTAAATTGGAGCAAACTTTTAAGAAGGTAGCAGCCTAAGTCATGGGTGCCGCCGAAAAGCGAGAGTCTCCCGAGGCGCAAATCCCCGCGATTTTGCAGAATGCCGTTTTGGATGCCTTTCAGGTTCAGATTGGCGTAAAGGTTCAGTTAGGCGAAGTAGTCATGGAGCCGGCCAGTCCATCGGCCCAGTCGATTATCGATTGCATGAGCGTAATTGGCGTCAAGACAGAAAATTTTCAAGGGTCTTTGGCGTTGGGTTTCCCTAAAGCTACATTCCTAAAAGTTGTGGAAAAGATGATCGGCGAAAAACATGAAACGATTTCGCAAGAGATTGCCGATGCCAGTGGCGAATTATTGAATATTATCTATTCTTCCGCCCGAGTGAAAATGAATCAACTTGGGTTAAATTTTCAGCCGGCAATTCCCGCGACCATTCTTGGCAAGGAGCTTTCGCTTTGCTTGGGGTCGGCTAGCACTTTCCTTAAATTTACCTGCCAATGCGAATTTGGCACGTTTTTCGTAGCGCTCAATCTAAAGCGTCTTAAATAGACATTTAAACTGGCCTACTTAATTGTGGGATTATAGGAAGTTGTTTCGCTGAGTAGACTGGCATTCTTTTTGCGTAATTGCTCGTCCGTATGCGCCCCAGATGTTTAAAATGTCGATTTGAGAACAGAGATGGTTCGAAAGTCCATCGTCTTGGATCCTATTACCGGACATCGGATTCAAAAAGAGTGCAAAGATTCTTGTGCTTTCACTGTAATCATAGTTTTTCTACCGCCACTTTTCAGATCTGTTACAGACAAAAGAAAAGAAATAAAAATGAACAACTAAAAAAGCTTTTGAGCTCGGGAGTCTCGCTTCGGCGCGCCTCGCTTATTCTGAATATTCATCGAATTACGACGACGAGGAAATTTCTCTTTCTGGGCCTTAAGTCTGAATTTCTCTTTAGGACCCAGAATTATAGAAAAAAGCGAGCCTCGTTTTTCCAATTTGACGATCTTGAGACTTTTGAATCCACCAAGTGCAAGCCCCTATCAGTTACTTTAGCTGTAGAACAGGGCACGAGAAGAATCCTAGGAATCGAGGTCTCCCAAATGTCCGCGAAAGGTCGGCTGGTCCATCAAGCTCTGGCTCGATATGGCCATCGTAAGGATCACAGGAGAGAGGGAAGACGACGGCTCTTTCGGCAATTAAAGGATCTGGTGGAAGAGGAAGCGGTTATTCAATCAGATTCCAACCCCTATTATCAAAAGGACGTAGAGAAATACTTTCCCAAAGCAAAATACATACAGTTTAAAGGAAAGCGCGGAGCGAGCACGGGACAAGGAGAACTAAAGAAAGTTCATTATGACCCGATCTTTAGCCTTAACCACACGTGCGCGATGCTAAGAGCCAATATCAATCGATTGTTCAGAAAAACTTGGTGCACAACCAAGAAAAAGGAAAGGCTTCACGCCCATCTCATGATCTACGCGCAATTTCATAACGAAACGTTGATTTAAATAAGCCCGGCTAACCGAGAGAATGACTAGATCTTCATAATCCCACAATTAAGTAGGCCAGTTTAATAAACATTTTGACAATTCGGGGCTTTGGCGAGAAGCCATAACAATGAATCCGTTTCGTGATTTGGTTCCTCGTCCCAAAGACTTTCAGGCGTTGGCGGTGCCGTCGAAATTCGATATCGAGATCGGCTGTGGAGTAGGGTTCCATCCAATCCGTTATGCCCAGGAAAATCCAGATCGATTTCTGTTGGCTTTCGAACGAACCGAAGAGAAGTTCACTAAATTTGCTCGGCGCCTCGAGCGACATCCGCCGCTAAAAAATCTGACGGCGATTCGCGGCGACGGCATGGCCTGGATCGTTCATGGAATTCCTAAGGAATCAGTGAATCAGTATTTTTTTCTCTATCCCAATCCGTATCCAAAGAACTCCCAAAAAAATTTGCGCTTTCACAACATGCCATTATTTCAGTGGGTGGTAGAGTCGTTGAAACCTGGCGGTCGCATTACCCAATCGACCAATTCGCAAGCCTATGCTGACGAAGCCGAACGAGTTACTAAGACGCGCTGGGGGTTACCCATTGTGAAAAGAGAAATATGGACGGGAACGCCGCGGTCCCATTTTGAAAAAAAATACCAAGCGCGAGGTGAAAATTGCTGGAATTTGGTCTGGGAAAAGCCCCAATAGAGAGTGTATTTTTTTCCATAGTTTTCAATAAAGTACTGAAATTTCAATAAGATCTGCCCTCTGTAAAAATACCATATTGAATCAATCGGAATTGAGGAATAGGGTAGCGTCTACCCCCGAGTGGATTTCCTGAGAATTCGCATTTCGGGCAGGCTCTTTGACAGGTCCGTATTCAGCAGCATTTGTCGCCTGATGGCGACAGGAAATAGCGACAATAACGAAAAATATTTGCAGCACGTTTGTTCCAAACTCATAGGAAGTGAAGCTTCCATGAAAGGAGCGATTATGAATCATCTCACATTAAAATGTTTGTGTGTGGGTGTGGCGGCTACTTGTTTGTCCGGTTGTGGCAATGGTCCAGCCGATCCCATCACCCAGTCTACTGTAGAAACTACCACGAGTAATTTTATGGCCGCCGACTTCGTGGCGAAAACTGATCTGCACGTGAAGGTCCTAAAAGGGGAAACCCTAGAGGAAGGCGGTGAATTGGTTTTGCCCGAGGGCACTCAGGTTTCTGTGATCGAAACCAAAGTGCATCCCAAATTCGGTACAATCGTAAGATTGGGTATCGATGTCGAAGAAGGTGAGGATTTGCCTTCCGATCTATGGGTGCCATTAGATCAGGCATTGCTGGATGGCTTGATCCAAATGGAAGATGCGTCGGTGTCTGATGATGAGTCATTAGACGAGTCCTCGCTGATCCTCGAGGCCCGCAAAAAAATGACCTATTGCTATCGTTATGTAAAACGGTACTTACTTAGCACGGGTCAGGTGAAGACTTATATGCCCGGAGTTTCCGCCTATATGGCGGCGAAAACGCTCCCCAAGTACGGATTTCAGAATACGGGAAACACGCCAAAGACTGCCCAGAACGGTGAAGTTTGCGTGTACTCTGGAGGTCCAGAAGGCCACGGACATATTGAAGTAAAGCGCGATGGAAAATGGTGGTACGGCTATGGCTATTCGGCCAATCCCATGCAGAACCGCACGTTCATTGCTTGTTTCGCTAAATAAGAAATCTCCAGTCGTATGTTTACGGCTGGAGATTTTTTTTGCCCGGAAAGAGCGAGCGTCCTTTCAAGAGCCATACGCCTAAGAGAAATCCAAAAAGAATCCAAGAGATTTCTCCTAAACGGAAAATGAGCGAGGCGGAAACGGCACTTGTTTCGGCCTTCTGTAGAACCGATTCCGTAACAAAGATCAGCGAAATTTCTCGTGATCCCAATTGGTAGGGAATAAAGAAAAACGCATTGTCGGCAATGCCTCGACCCACATCTACGGCAATGGATTCGAGCATAGTTAGTGGAGTCCCAAGCGCCGCAAAAATCAGAAAGAACACTAACCCTTCGGATAGTCTGGCCGAGGCCGCGAGCGTCACTGATAAAAAATAACGCTTCGGGTTTGCGCGAGCATATTTGCGAATTTGGTGCGAGATCCACTTGAGCCAGTGACGGGTGCTGCGCAAACGTTTTCCTTTCGAGCGAGAAATTTTCCCCGTCTTTTGAATGATCCAATAAATGCAGAGCAAATTTCCGCTAATACAAAACGCTGCGGAGGTCAGTGTAATCCACAAGGGTGCGCCCTTCAGCGGAAAGAGTAGTGGAGCCACTAAAGCGCCTAGTCCAAAAGCGGTGAGTGTGCCCATGGCCTGAATGAGATTAAAGAGAAATGTATTTTTCACGGCGAGCCGGATTGGTACCCGATCACTGAGAAGGAGTACGCGCGTGGGCTCTCCCAAACTTTTGGAGACGGGGCCAATATTGTTCCAGGCGTTCGCAACTAAGGAGACAAAAAATAAATAGGGAAACGGCGTCCGCTGCCGATGGTCTTGCAGGAGCACCCACCAAGAAAGCGCTAAGAGGCCAAAAGGTAGAAAAAAACTCAGGGCTACGGGGAAAAATCCCCAACCCAAACCGCGCAAGACGGCGTAGATTTTCTGGTAGCCAAAATCCTTTAAGATCAAATGCAGGCCAAAAATACCCAGCAGGGTAATAGTTACCTTTAGAATCTGCTGTTGCAGAGTGGAGAGCTTCACGGCTGCCCTTTAGGCAATGGTTACTTCTTTGCAGAGATAAACATCTTGAATGGCGTTGAGGAGTTTCACGCCCTCGGGCATGGCCTTTTGAAACGCTTTGCGACCGGAGATCAATCCCATACCGCCCGCGCGCTTATTGATCACGGCAGTGGCAATAGCTTCTTCCAAATCGTTGGCGCCGGAGGCTCCACCAGAATTGATTAATCCTGCGCGACCCATATAACCGTTGATCACTTGGTAACGAGTCAAATCAATGGGGTGATCGCTGGAAAGTTGGGTGTACATTTTTTCGTCGAGTTTGCCGTAGGAACTCTTACCCATGTTCAAGGCTTGTATCCGCCGTTTACGGTAGGCAATTTTTGTTTCAGAATGTCGGCTTCGATGGTGGCGCCCAAATGGTTGGCCTGGCCCGAGAGGTCGGCAGCCGTATGGTAGTCTACGCCATCGGCCTTAAAGGAGCCATTGCGCAGGTAGCACCAAAGGATCGTGGCCATACCCATCTCATGGGCTTGTTGAAAAGCCTGAGAAACCTCCACAATTTGGCGCGCGGAATTGTCGGAACCGAAATAGATCGTGGCGCCAACGGCCACAGCGCCCAGGTCGCGG
>CAYZLH010000022.1:0-14734 GCA_964478795.1 uncultured Bdellovibrionales bacterium
CCGCGGGACCAAATTCAAGAAGGTCACCTAGTTCGATTACACGCCGGTGATATGGCCCCACATGATGGAGTTATCACCTTTGGGTCGGGAATTTTCGACGAGTCTGTCGTGAGCAATGATCATGACCCAAAAATTAAGGGCATGGGCAATCAGGTTCTGGCTGGCTCCCGCGTCACCAACGGCTCCCTGATCTATCGAATCAGTACAACCTTAGAAAACTCCTTCCTGGAAAAACTAGCCAACGGATTAGTAGCTCCAATTAAATCCCCACGCTGGTTTTTTCTCTTCGATTTTTTACCCGTTCTTTGCTCTCTCTATATTTTTATTTCAGAGAAAAACGTCATCAAAGCGTCGATCCCGCTCTTTTTTTCATTCGGCTATGCGTTTTTAATGGCTTCGCGAGTTCGCAACTTTGGCTTTCGCCTAATTGCCTCTGAACTTGGTATCGCCGCGCAAGATTTTTCGCAAATTGCTAATATTGGTAGCTGCGTGGGAAGTTCGCGCCCGCTCTTAAAAGAGTCAAAAAGCGCGTGGCTGGAATCTACCGGTGAGTGGAGCGAAGACGCTATTCTCCAATTTGTTGGTCCCCTTGCGAGAAAATTGGAAGACGAAACCTCCTACGCTGTTTTGCATGAAATGCAAAAACGAAAACTATCGCTGGAAATTTTAGATTCCTTTGCAATTCTCAACGGGAATGTTTCGGGGATCATTCAAGGACAAGAATTTGAATGGATTTCCTATGGTGAAGCACTGAAACGGAATCTACCAATTGAAAGTCACTCCGCCTTTCTAAAAAAGCATTTAGCGGAAGGAAATTGGCTCAAATTTCTATTACAAGAAAAGAACTTAAAAGGGATAATGGCTTTTCAGCACAAGGTTCGCCCGCAAGTTGCCGATGGCAAAAATCTTTTGGACAAATTAGGGATTCCATTCGTTTTGGTATCACCTTTTCATCGCGAAGAATTACAAGATTTGGCCAATTTTCCGCTCAAACACCAAGCGGAATCAGATTCAGATTTGCTGCAGATCTTCACCAAACTTGAAGCGGAAAAATTAACGCCTGTGTGGTTAGACTCCAAAGAATACAATATAAACAAACCTAGTTTTAGCGGGGCGTTTTCAAAAAATTCTTCTCCGCTCGCCCACTTTGCCCATTTGCATCTCATTGCCATTTTTCAACTATTGGCCCTCGCTAAACACCTCCAGCGGAAACAGGCCTATTTTGTGCTGCACTTTCTTATTCTTCAGGGTCTATCTTTGGCGTTTTTCCTTCCACTCGACCCGAAACTAGGTGCCCTGGCCTCGCTCCTATTTTTATTCGTAGGCCATCTACAAGCCAAATGGATCGCCAATCCCACTACCGTGTAAATTATTTTGCGGAAACGCAGAGCGTTGTTTGGTAGCCTAGATGCACAGCCCTATTTTTACTTCGTAAGAAGTAAGTTGCCTCAAGTAGCCGGAGTTGCCCCTCCGGCTACTTTTTTGTTAGTATGCTGGCCTATGAATAATCCAGTTCTTGCCGCCCTACAGTGGAGATACGCCGCTAAATCCTTCGACTCACAAAAGAAAATTGCTCCCGATGTATGGGAGGCTTTAGAGCAATCGTTGATCTTAACTCCTTCCTCGTACGGTCTGCAGCCGTGGAAATTTTTGGTGATCCAAGATCCAGCCCTGCGCGAACAACTGCGCGCAGTCTCGTGGAATCAGCGTCAGGTCACCGAGTGTTCGCACTATGTAGTTTTCACTGCAAAAATCACGATGGAGGAATCCTACGTGGACCACTATATGAACACTATCGCTCAGACTCGCGGTGTTCCGGTGGAATCTCTAGGCGGATTCAAACGAGGAATTCTCAATGATGTGGGTAACGGTCCGCGATCGAAGTTTGTGAAGGAGTGGATGGCTCGGCAGTGTTACATCGCGCTCGGTAACTTCATGACCTCAGCGGCTTTACTCAAGGTGGATACCTGCCCAATGGAAGGCCTCGATCCCGTTAAGTATGATGAAATCCTCGGACTGGAAAAGACCCCTTATCGTACAATCGTGGCCTGCGCTGCCGGTTACCGAAATCCTCAAGACACCTTCGCTACCGCCAAAAAGGTACGTTTTCCAGCCACTGAAATGGTGGAGCATCGCTGATTTTACAACTGAACCGAATTGGGCTGTAAAATTAATAGCTTAGCCCGCCCTGTCGGGTAAAAAATAGCCGCATTTTCGCTTGGGAAATTGACTCAGTTTCCCGATAGGAAACTATGCTATTTTTAGCGCTATTTTTCTCTGTGTTAGCTCAGGCCAGTGGAGCCTTTGTAGTAAAAGCTACAGAACTTCGCGTGCGTGATCTTCCTGGCGGAAAATCTCTTTGCCTCATACCGCAAGGCACCCAACTCGAAGCAAGTGGAAAAAGCGACGGCCAATGGCTACGAGTAAAAATGCCGAGCTTAAAAGGCTGCCCAACCGAAGGCTTTGTGGCGGTAAAATATCTGCATCCTTTAAAACTCCCAACAACGAAGGCAAAGCCCGGTCACAAAGCAGCGCCGCTATTAGAGCCACAAAAAATTTCTCTAATTCAAACAAATGCCTATGATCCAACAAAAGAGATAGGCCGAGGATTTTCAGAGTTTACAAGCTCATTCGGCTTAGCGACCTTCGGCAACATCTACAAAGCCGCCGGTCTAGACATTGAAGAAGATATTTTAGAAAAATTGAGCATGCCGCAGTTGGCAAGATATTTCCCAAATCAAAAAGAAAATCGGGCGATTGCCAAAAAAATCGGGAGTCATGTCGAAAATGTGATTCTCGACGGTGCTATGAGCAATCAAAAAGTAAATGAAGCAATTCTTTACGCCGCTACCAAACTGGTGGACCAAATTATTCAGCGCGCATTGGAAGTCGAAGGAGTGAAAGACGCAGAACGCAGAAAGTCTTGGGCGAAGCGCCTCCTGGTTCCCTTTCACCGTTGCATGATCAAAACAAAGAGCTATGGTGAAGGCTCAAATTGCCTAGACGCTCTACAAGCCGACCTCGTCAATAATTTGGGACTCGCCATTTCCTATGAATTAGCGGCACAAGAAACAGGCGCAGAAAATGCCAACACCGCTCCTGAGCAGTACCAAAATTGCCTGAGACCCCAAAAAAGGGAAGCAGACCAACGGGTACAACCCTGTGTGCTCGAAGTAATGAGAACCTCAGTCGCCAAGTTCGGTGTGACCGAAGTTGAAAAGATTGCCAAAGCAAAACTTTCTCCCAGCGACGTAAGAATTGTTTCTACGTCCGCCAAAAAGACAATTAGTAGTTGTTTGGCCTCGGCCAATGACCGCGCCGGCTTTCTTAAATGTGCTGACGCACTGACCATTAGCGCTGGAGGCGAACTCACGTACTATTCAGTCTTATCAAATCCCCAAGTTGGCGATCTTTTTCCGAAAGAAACGGAACGTAAAAATTTGGCATCCGTAGCGAAGAGTACCTTTCATCAGTGTCTAAAAAATGAAAATAAACGGGACTCTCAGGGAAAAATTCAAACAGAAGCATGCGAAAATTTCGTCACGATGGAAATTACCAAGACGGTCGCCAATCGACTCTTCTTGGCAAACTTAGAAAAACTTGGCGGAATTTCCGACCAAGACAGAAAAACAATTCTCGCAAAAGTTAGCGGACAATTAGACAAGTGTTGGGATTCTTCTGGAACTCCAGAAAACAACAACCGTTGCATGAAAGATTCCGTACAGTCTCTGGTACTAAAAGTAGCACAAGTGAAACTTGACCGAGAACTTCCGCCATCACTTTTGCAGTCCAACCCACAGCTTACAAAAGAACTTCTTTCATCGGTAGAAGACTGCCTTAAGAAGGAACTTCCAAAAGACATTTTAACTTCCACGGAAAGTGCAGTCAAAGTGGAACTCTGCGCCGGTAAACTCCTAAAATCATCGGCCATCCGTGTAGCAAAGCATGAATTAGATGAAGTGCTCGAAGGGAAAACTACAAATAATCAAGCGAAGTTAACCCTCACCTCCAATTTAATCGAAGAAAAATTTGATCAATGCTTAGGTGATTCACCCGGAGAAGCCAAATTAACTGATTGCTCGGTTAAACTAAAAACCTCCGCCGGGGTAGAAATTGGCAAACTACTTTTCCAAGAAGAATTCGACAAATATGTGGCCACCAAGGGTGGATTAGCCAGCCTAAATTTATCCCCGCAAATTCGCGATCAGTATTTAGAAAAACTTTTTCTCTCGCATAGCGAGTGTTTAAAGAAAAATACGGACCCTAAACAACCCAACTCTGCCGATCGAGCCGTAGACACATGTTTTAAAACTAGCATCGCGAATATGGCTTCGTACTTGGCCGACATCACATTCCAATCCCGCTTAAAAGAAAATCTTACCGACCCAAAGACTATACAGGAATTAGCTCCGCTCTTTCGCTCCGAATTTCAGCTCTGCCTAGCGGAAAAAAATAGTGAGAAAATTAACGATTTTATTCCCCAAATCTCTGTTTGCGGAGATCGGTTAACGAAAAAGTATACCGTCGAAGTTGCCAAGCGGGAATTGATCTTAGCCATCGATAGCGCTTTGCCGAACCAAAAAAGACGAGGCGAAGAAATCTTTTCCGGAGTATTTCCACGGTTCGCGGCCTGTATCGAAAAAACAACTGGTGATAACCACGACGCACGTGATCGTTGCGCCAAATCTCTGAAGTCTCAAGCCACCCTCATTCTAGCTGCTGAAAGTAGCAGGAATGAGGCGTTACGATTACTAAATGTCAAAAAGCTCCCAAGTCAGTTTGCCGAACTTGAAAGAAAACTCCGCGATTGCCTTGAGCAAGAGAGGGGATCTGAATACTGTGCACGCATACATGCGCAAGCAGTTGCCTCGGAAATTGCTAGAATTAAATTTCGTTCTTCCATGGCCGACGCGCTCGGCAGTGAATATTCCAAGCATGAGGCCGAGTTGAAGATTCTTGAACAAGAGTTTTCTCGTTGCGTCGCCCAGATTCCGGGCCAAAAACCTGATGCGTCGTTCCTCAACGCTCTCAAACAATGTGGAGACAATTTAGAGCAAAAAGGAATCGCCTTTGCCCAGGATTATCTAACAAACTCCCTGCGCACGGTCGCTTCAACCCCAGAGCAAAGAAAGATCGGAGATCAGATTGCAGAAGTAGTACCCTGCCTGGATCCCCTTTTTCCGTCTGGCCCATCCGAAGATCCGGCGTTTCGAGCCATTGATCCAGAAGGCGTTTTTGCAAAGTTAACTGGCGCTATTTCGGAATATATTGCTCTAGACGTAAAGAAGTCCGAAAAAGATATCGATCGGATTCTCAAGGAAGTTTTTGCTGATATGTATTCTGCAGGCACTGAAGCATCACGAAAAAAACTTTTCGATATATTGGTCAATGGCGGCATGCTAGATAATCTCATTCACGCCATGGTTCGAGCCGAAGTTAAGAAGACCATGGCCGCACTTCCACCCAAAGATCAACTACCGCTAAATCTCCAACAATTATTGCTAGACAAAGATACAATTGCTCAAGCGTTGAGTCCAGAAGTAATGGCAAAATATCGCCCGCATTTAGCCCAAAAACTGCTAAAACCGATTCTCCTCGAAGGAAAATCCATGAAAGATCCGGCGTTAAAATCAGAGTTAAAAACGATGGAAAAAGGCTTGGCTGAGGCTTTACTTGAATCCCACGCATTTGGCCAAAAGTTAACCGAAGGAATGATCCAAAAAAGCATTGATGATAAAACCGCAGGAACTGTGAGCCGCTGGTTTTATAATAGCCTAGCTGGATACGACTACAATTGGGATAATATACGCAGTTCAGCCGACGCCATGCGCGCGGAAGAGTATATCAAAGGCCAAATTATCCGCCCAATGATGTTGGGGAATGAATTATCGCCTGAAGAAATGCACCGTCGCCGAGAAGAAGCCTCCGCTCTTGTTGAAGCTGCTCTGAAAAATCAATAGTTTGTGCTATTCCACTGCTATGAAGAGAGCAGCGCTATTTGTTTATGTATGGCCCGAGCCCTACTCCAGCGCAGCTGGCGTGCGCACACTCCAGATCGCCAAGCATCTCCAATCCTTCGACTATGAAGTAGTACTTTTCAGCCCCTGCAAAGAAAATGAGGCAAGTACCTACTGGCGGGAAATGGGGTTTTCGACGATTTCGTGTCCAAGCAATCAGCGATCTACCTTGAATGAACATCGTCAATTACGACTAGATGTAATTCTTTACGATCGATTTGTTATGGAAGAGCAATTTGGCTGGCAGGCTCGAGAAATCTGGCCCCAAGCACTACATCTAGTTGACACCCAAGACCTGCATCATGTTCGCAGGTTTCGCGAACAACTTATTAAGAACGGAGCTTCCATTGCTGAAGTAAAGGCACTTAGCAACTGGCGGCCCAACAACGATTTTGATCGAGAGCTTTCCAGCCTATATCGAGCAGACGTCTCCTTAGTGGTGTCGTCTTGGGAAAGGGAGTGGCTACTAGATCGTGGCTACCCTGCCGAGCGGGTGTTTACCTGCCCATTTTCCCCTCAAAACGAAACAGCTTCGCCGCTCCCTTTTGGTGAACGTAAAGATTTTCTATTTCTCGGCAACTTTCGCCATGCCCCTAATCTAGATGCAGTCCGCTGGCTAATCAGCTTTTGGCCAAAAATACATACGGCAACTGGAGCAACATTAAATTTAATTGGAGCCTACCCTTCTCAAGAAATTTCTCAGCTGCAAAAAGTCCCGGGGGTGCGAATTAGAGGAAACGAAACAAATATCGAAGCCTTCCTGAGGACCGCCGTCGCGCTGTTCGCACCATTAAGATTTGGGGCTGGAATTAAAGGGAAAATTCTCGAGGCTTGGTCTTATGGCACTCCGGTGCTTGGTACCTCCATCGCCTTCGAGGGGATGTCCTTCTCTCCTGGATTAGATTCAGAGGACTTTTGGATATCCGAAGCTGTAAAGATTTATAAACAAGAGAACCAGTGGAATTCTGCAAGTGAGCAAGCTCGCCAAGATGCCAGAAAATTCTCTTTCCCCAAACACCGCCAAGTTTGGCAAGAAATTCTCGCGCAAGGACAGCAGCACAAAGAAGATTGGCGCAATCATCCCGTGACTCGCATGTTACTCTTCCATCAGAATCAATCGTATAAATACTTTTCCCTTTGGATCGAAGAGAAAAATAAGGGGAAGTAAATCTCTACATCCCCTTTCTAAACAATGTGTTTTGGTTATTTCGATTCTGTATTACCGAGGAGCTTCTGAAAGAAACTTTCCTTGGTCTCCTGGATTGCTATGGTCTTTGGTTTCGCCATTTCCTTTTTCGGCAAAGCAATCTCTAAAACACCGTCATTCATTTGCGCTTGAATGCCATCCACGTTCACGTCATCCGGAAGCGAAAAGCGTTTTTTCAGCCACGCTGAAAATTTGCCTTTGCGTTCTCCCTCAATTACCAAGTTTTGATTTTCGAATGAAATCTTCAGGTCTTCCTTCTTGATTCCTGGAGCGTCAATTTGGATAAAATAGCCATGATCTGTCTCTTCTACATGGCTTCGCGAAGGCAGAACTTCTTCTTCGTTAAAAACCGGCTCAAAAAAGAAGCGGGGAAAAATCAGTGATGAATTTCTCATAAAATATCCTCCTTAAAAATCTGTTAAAACCTAAAAGGTGGCCGCCTTCATATAGAAAAGATAGGAACCCTTTCCAATCTGTCAAGGGTCGGCTAAACTTGGGGCCAATGACCGAGGCCAAAATATTGAAAATCAAGGGTTTAGTACAGGGCGTGTTTTTTCGCGAATCCCTCAAACAAGAAGCCTTACGTCACCAAGTTTTGGGCTGGGTACGCAATCGAAAAGATGGGACCGTGGAGGCCTTTGTCCAGGGTGAAAAATCTTCACTAGAAGAAGTAATTCGTTGGTGTCACCGTGGGCCAGATAGAGCAAAAGTTGAATCCATAGATATTATGGATGCTCCGATTGACACCTTGATTCTTGATTTTCAAAGATTACCCACAGAGTGAGGAACAAAAATGGCAAGAACACCTTCAAACATGTTGGAATTAGGCACCATGGCTCCAGATTTTTCTTTACCTAATACAGAAGGTGAAATTACCCGAAAGTCTGACTTTTCAAATCGATCTCTTGTGGTAATGTTCATTTGTAACCATTGCCCCTTTGTAAAACACATTAGCGAAGGCCTAGCACAGTTATCGCGAGACTATGCCCACAAGCCTATCGGAATCGTGGCGATCAATAGCAACGATGTAAAAAACTATCCAGCCGATTCACCAGAAAAAATGAAGGAAGAAAAATTGAGCGCTGGTTATTTGTTTCCTTATTTATTTGATGAATCACAAAATGTGGCAAAATCCTATGCAGCCGCCTGTACTCCTGATTTCTATTTGTTCGATGAGCAGCACCGTCTGGTGTACCGAGGTCAGTTTGATGACAGTCGGCCAGGCAATGGCATTCCAGTCACTGGTCACGATCTGCGGGCCGCAATGGATGCGATCTTAATGAAACAATCCGTGGACTCGAATCAAAAACCAAGTCTAGGTTGTAACATTAAATGGAAGCCCTAATCTTTGTTTGGAGTATATTTCAATTTTCTTGAGGAATTGCAGAAAATAGTCGAGGCAATAACTCCGTTCGGACCCATGAGAACAGTTTTACTAGCGATCAAACAATAAGTCCCTGGCAGACCACTCGAACTAAACATCAATTCGTAAGAATGCTTTTCTCTTTTTCCGTAAGGAATGATTTTAATTCGCGATTTTCCAAAGCTCGCTTTTCAAACTCTTTTCGATCTTTGGTGGACTCCCACTTAGACTGCGCAAATATCTTTTCCACGGCCTTCTTTTCAATCGGATTTAGCCGCAAATCTCTGCCAGCTTTTACGTGATGCAAAACACCTTCGTACCAATGATAAATCCAATTGCCGATTTCAAGAGAATCAAGATTGTGTCGATTACTGCCAAGTTTTTTGACAACTACCTGATGATTTTTTTCGATGACCTCGATCTCTTGCCGATTCATTTTTAGAAAGGAATCAATGGCATATGAGTTCGTAAACTCTGTCGGTAAATTCTTATTCCATTCGTAGTCATCAACAACTAAAATTCCTCCTGGCTTAAGTAAGGGCCAGGCCAAACACAAAGTTTCCATGGTTTCCGAGGAAACATGAGTTCCGTCTTCATAAATAAAATCAAATTTTTGCTGTTCGACATGAAGCTGAATTAGTGCTGAGCGAAAATCAGATTCCATTACGCGAATCTGACTTTTCCTTGGACACTCTTCGAGATTTGCAAAAAATGTTTCACGGGCCGCATTATAGAATCTATCAACGGCAATGGCCCGATCTTGACCGCTGCTAAATAGATGATGAATCAGCCAAAATAAGGAGCGGCCCTCATAGACGCCTAGCTCCAAATAGGAAATCGGATTATCCCTTGGGAAGTTAGCTACGATGCGTTCCCACCGCGAAATATTGCATTGAAAATCATCTTTGGAATATCTCATTCCAAATTAGGCTACGCTTTGCCTTTTGAAACGGCAACTGCTCTCTGGAGAAAAATTTGGTGAAACCAGGAGCTATCTGTGAGCTCCGGATGAAAGGCTGTGACCATATGACGGCCATCGTCTAAAAATGCAGGATCTCCATTTACAGTTCCGGCCACGGTCACGGATGAACCCCAGCTAACAAATTTGGGTGCCCGAATAAACACCGCGGGCTCCAGCTGCTTGCCTGGTAGCTCCACAACCCCCTGAAAACTTTCCAATTGGCGCCCATAGGCATTTCTGCGCACCAGCACGTCCATAATCCCGAGACTCTCTTGCGCCGGATTTTCCACCTGTTTCGCCATTAAGATGGAACCAGCGCATACTCCCCAATAAGGAATCTCTGCGGCCTTTTTTTTCAGTGGTTCCCAAAGATCAAACAATTTTGCCAATTTGATCATGGTGGTGCTCTCACCACCTGGCAAGATTAGGCCCTGAATTCCTTCAAGGTGAGATGGCAGACTAACCAAACGGGTTTCCGCGTTTAAAGACCGCAAATGCTGCTGGTGGGGTTCAATACAGCCCTGTAAGGCCAGAATTCCCACCAGATTTGCCATAAACTTCTACCAACCTCTTTGGGCTAAGCGGTTTTCTTCAGGAATAGCTTTCATTTCTACGCCCGTCATCGCCTTGGGCAAATTCGAAGAGGCGTCTAAGAGCATGGCCGCATTCTTATATTGAGCCGTCGCTTTTACAACTGCTTTGGCTCGTCTCTCTGCCTCTTGCGGAGTAGCTTCCATAAAAATTCCTGAACCTACAAACACCGTTTCAGCACCGAGATGCATCATCAGAGCGGCATCGGCCGGAGTGGCCACGCCACCGGCGGAGAAATTCGGCACAGGCAATTTTTTATTTTCGGCTACCCATTTCACTAACTCGAGAGGAGCTTGTAATCGTTTTGCTTCAGCGTACAAAAGATTTAATTTTCCACCGGTGCGCTGATCATAATCATTCAAGGCGCTCAAGGTGTAAATCTCGCGCATCAACGTGGTCATGTGGCGAACGGCTTCTACCACGTTCCCGGTTCCGGCCTCACCCTTCGTGCGAATGAGTGCAGCACCTTCCGCAATTCGGCGGAGGGCTTCGCCAAGATTCGTGCAGCCACAAACAAAGGGAACCTTGAAGGCATGTTTATCAATATGGTTGGCTTCGTCAGCAGGGGTGAGCACTTCACTTTCATCGATGAAATCCACTCCCAACTCTTCCAAAATTTGCGCTTCAGCAAAATGACCAATCCGGCACTTCGCCATTACCGGAATCGAAACTTGATCCATGATTTCACGAATCATCTTGGGATCACTCATTCGCGCCACTCCACCTTGGCTGCGAATTAGGCTAGGAATTCGCTCCAAAGCCATCACCGCCACGGCTCCGGATTGCTCCGCAATTTTCGCCTGCTCCACATTCATGACGTCCATGATCACGCCATTTTTTAACATTTCAGCAAGGCCAGTTTTTACATTGATTAGCGACATTTCGTATGCTCCTTTGGATGCTGGCTTTTTACTCTGAAACAGAGCGTCTGGAAAGCCCTTTTTTCCAGAGGTTAGGGCCAGTTGCCCGTCATTTCCAACCTTATAAGACATATAGCGGCATATTGCTCCTTTCAGAGCCCTCAAACGCCTAGAAATCCCTCGTAAGATGGCCTTCAATTCTGCCGCGAAATTATTGGATCAGCCAAATTTTCTCAAAACAGGGTATTCTTTCCCTATGAAATTAGAAAACCGAGCTCTAGTTTGGCTACGGAGAGATCTCCGTCTAAACGACCACACCCCCTTGGCCCATGCCACCTCCTTGGCGGCTGAAGTTGCTCTGGTTTTTGTATTTGACCCCAATATTCTCGACCGGCTGGAAGATAAAGACGACAAACGCCTGACCTTTCTCCAGGAGTCCCTCCATGAGCTAGATGGTGAGCTGAAAAAGCGGGGCTCACGCCTTATCGTAAAGTACGGGGACCCCAAAAAGGAAATCCCCCTTTTAGCCAAAAGACTGAAAGTTTCCCATGTATGCACTGGTAAAGATTACGAGCCCTACGCGAAAGAACGAGACGCCCACGTTGCAAAATCATTGACCAAAGAAGGAATTGCGTTTCACTTACTAAAAGACCAGGTCATTTTTCAAGAACGTGAAGTGTTAAATAAGGAAGGAAATCCCTTCCGAGTATTCACTCCTTATAAAAATGCCTGGCTCAATCTACTCAATGTCCGCGACTACGAAGAAAGAAAACCACTCCACCAAAAGTTCGTAAAGGAAGCGAATTTAGGGAAAGAAGTTAAAGAATTTTCGCTTAAGGATATGGGCTTCCGCGCGAGTGAATTGTGGCTTGATCCTGGAGAAAAGGCCGCTCATGCTCGCCTTAAAGATTTTCTCCCGCGAATGAAAAACTATTCGGAGCAAAGGAATTTTCCTATGGCTGTGGGTGGTACTTCGGGACTTTCGGTGCATCTTCGCTTTGGCACTATTTCCATTCGAACTTGTGTACGTGCCGCCCTCAATCAAAAGAATAAAGGCCACGAAACTTGGCTTAGCGAGCTAATCTGGCGCGATTTTTATTTCATGATTCTCGATCAGTTCCCTCATGTAGTGGGACATTCCTTTAAAAAGGAATACGAAAGTATCCGTTGGCCAGGAAAGCCTGCCCATTTTGAAGCTTGGTGCCGAGGGGAAACTGGCTTTCCGATCGTCGATGCCGCCATGAGACACTTTAACGAAACGGGCTGGATGCACAATCGCCTCCGCATGGTCGTAGCATCTTTTCTTACGAAAGATTTGCTCATGGATTGGCGTTTGGGTGAGGCCTATTTCGCGCGTAAGCTGTTGGATTTTGACTTGTCGGCCAACAATGGTGGTTGGCAATGGAGCGCATCCACGGGTTGCGATGCTCAACCCTACTTTCGAATCTTTAATCCCTACTCCCAATCGGAAACCTACGATCCAAAGGGCGAATTCATCCGCAGCCAAATACCTGAATTGGCCAAGATCGTGGGCAAATCCATCCACTCGCCCGAGCCCGTATTGGCGCCGGGATACCCGCGCCCAATCGTGGACCACAAAGAACAACGAGAAAAGGCTTTGCGGCTTTTTAAGAAGGCTTAATCATGCCCAAGAAGGAATTAAAAAATCTAAAAACCGGGGTATTTGGCAGGTCGTTCTCTTTAGCTAAATTAGGACTTTCGGCGGGCGCCAAGGCCGCCGGTCATGCTGTGGGTAACCTTTTTGGCGAAGAAGCAGCGAAAGAGCTCCGAAAAAAGACCCATCTTATGGAACAGGCCCTGCTCCTCTCCAAAGAACTAGGTGAGCTGAAAGGAAGCTTAATGAAAGCAGGTCAGATGCTTTCGGTTTATGGCGAGCACTTTCTGCCACCGGAGGTGAATCAAATCTTAAAGACGCTGCAGGGAAATTCGCCACCGGTCGAATGGAAAGAGATTGAAAAAATTTTATCCCGCCAACTTGGCAAAGAACGAATGGCCGAACTAAAAATCGATCCTGAAGCCATCGGCGCCGCATCTCTTGGGCAAGTTCACCGCGCCGATTGGCGGGGCAAAAAGATTGTATTGAAGGTGCAATACCCAGGTGTGGATCGAGCCATTGATGGCGATATCAAAGCATTACGTAAAATTCTCTCCCTAACTGAATGGCTGCCAAAAATCCCAGCTACTGATGAACTTTTTGCCGAAGTGAAGTTCATGTTAAAACAAGAATTGGATTACGAGCGGGAACGCGCCATGCTGGAGTTTTTTGCGAAACAGCTAGCCGAGGATTCTCGTTATGTTTTGCCGAAAACGTATTCCGAACTGTCGACTAAAAAAGTGATCGCCATGAGTTTTGAGGATGGCGTGGCCGTGGATTCAGACGAAGTTAAGTCGCTTTCCCAAACTCGTCGCAATAGAATCGGTGAAGCGATATTAGACCTTTACTTCCGGGAACTTTTCCAATGGCGAAAAGTACAAACGGATCCTCACTTTGGTAACTATCGAATTCGTCCTTCTACCAAAGGTGATCAAATAGTTTTGTTTGATTACGGCGCAGTACGAGAAGTGAGCGAAGAGTTTATGACTCCTTATACGGAAATGCTCTCTGGATTATTTCATTCTAGTCGCGACCGTTTTGAAAGTGCAGCCGCTACTTTAGGGATATTACAGAAAAATGACCCAGAGGAGCTGAAGGATCTATTTTATCAGCTGTGCTCAGCCATTGTGGAGCCCTTTAATTCTAAAGAGCCTTTCAACTGGAAAGAAAACGATTTACCGAAACGAGTTTCTAAAATTA
Source organism: uncultured Bdellovibrionales bacterium (assembly GCA_964478795.1). GTDB lineage: Bacteria > Bdellovibrionota > UBA1018 > CAIPTA01 > CAIPTA01 > JAKFYM01. The sequence goes on from CAYZLH010000022.1 coordinate 13,815, forward strand.
CCTGGGAAATTTTTCGTAAATTTCCGCTACGGACACCTCCGCGCGAAGTGGTATTTCTCGACCGAAAAATGGCCGGAATTTTTATATTCCTCTCCGTGCTGGATGTGAAAATTGACAGTCGCAAGGTTTTAGCGCCCTATCTCAACGACTAAAACCCCAACCAAACGCGAGCGTCTCGCTTAAAATTTAGCGGAATAGCTCTTTTGCAGTTCCACAAATTCCCGCGGCAACGTGGAATTCAAGGTGGCAAAAAACGTCTCGTGCGAGCTCATCTCTTTTTTCCACTGATCAGTGTCCAGTTGTGTGGCAACTGAAAATTGTTCTTTGGAAAAATTCGACCCGGTCCAATCCAATTCATCGTAATTCGGTATGGTGCCAATCGGCGATTGCGTACCGCCTTCTTTGCCATCGATACGCTCGAACATCCATTTCAGTACGCGCATATTTTGACCAAACCCTGGCCAGATGAATTTTCCATTTTGATCTTTACGGAACCAGTTAACGATAAACACCTTGGGCAACTTTACTTTCTCTTTCATGCCAAGCCAGTGTTGAAAATAGGAACCCATATTGTAGCCACAGAAGGGCAACATCGCCATAGGATCGCGGCGAACTACACCCACAGCTCCTGTGGCTGCCGCAGTGGTTTCTGAGCCAATGGTCGCTGCGAAATATACGCCAGCGTCCCAACTTTCAGGTTGGAATACTAGTGGAACAGTGTCGGCTCTTCGTCCACCGAAAATTATGGCCGAAATCGGCACACCTTCAGCGGCATCCCATTTCTCGTCGATGGAAGGGCACTGAGAAGCCGGAGCAGTAAAACGCGCATTGGGGTGAGAAGAAGGCTTTCCTGAATCCGGAGTCCAAGGTTTCCCTTGCCAATCCGTCAAATTCGCCGGCGGAGTATCTGTCAATCCTTC
>CAYZLH010000023.1:0-9716 GCA_964478795.1 uncultured Bdellovibrionales bacterium
CGAAAATTAAGCCGATCTGGGATTCCGCTGTGGACCAAATTATCGGCGACAACGAAGTAAAAGGTTTGAAGATCAAGAATCTAAAAACTGGTGCAGTGACGGACTTGAACGTGACCGGACTCTTCGTAGCCATTGGTCACAAACCCAATTCTGATATTTTCAAAGGCGTGGTGGATATGGATGAATCCGGTTACATCCTCACCAAGAATGGCACCAAGACAAATGTGCCTGGACTATTCGCTTGCGGAGATTTGCAAGATCATGTGTATCGTCAGGCGGTAACGGCTGCGGGCACGGGTTGCATGGCAGCCCTCGATGCGGAACGTTTTCTCCAGCACTAAAAACAAAGGAAGAACAATGGATTACGAAAGTGTATTTTTAAGCAACGAACTCTTCAAAAACGTGGTGAAGCAGATTGATGAAAGCTGCAATCTAGCCGGGATCGATCGTAATATCGCCGACCGCTTGAAGCGTCCGAAGCGCGCGCTAGTAGTAAGTGTACCGGTACGAATGGACGACGGCTCGATCCACGTATTCGAAGGCTATCGCGTGCAGCACAACATGACCTTAGGCCCTGGTAAAGGCGGTATCCGTTATCACCAAGATGTGTCGCTCTCTGAAGTGGCGGCCTTGGCGACCTTGATGACGATGAAGTGTTCGCTGGTGGGCCTGCCCCTAGGCGGTGCCAAAGGTGGCGTGCGCGTGAATCCTTCGTTGCTTTCCCGCGCGGAGAAACAAGCGTTGACTCGTCGATACACGGTGGAAATCGCCAACATGATTGGACACGATAAAGATATTCCCGCCTCCGACGTAGGCACGGATGGCCAAGTGATGGCTTGGTTGATGGATACATTTTCGCAAATTAAAGGTTATGCCATCCCTGGTGTAGTTACCGGTAAGCCAGTGGAAATCGGCGGATCCCTTGGCCGCGAAGAATCCACCGGACGTGGTGTGGTGTTTGCCGCTGAAGAAGCCGCAAAAATTCTCAAGATCCCCATGAGTAGCGCAACAACCGTGGCCGTGCATGGATTCGGAAAAGTGGGCAGCATCGCTGCTCGTGAAATCGCCGCTTTGGGCGCGAAGGTAGTGGCCGTGAGCGACGTTTCCGGTGGTATCTACAACAAAAACGGGTTGGATCTTGCTGATTGCTTTACCCACGTGGCTCAGCACGGGAGCCTCAAAGGCTATGCCAAAGCGGAATCTATTTCCAACGAAGCACTCTTGGAATTGCCAGTAGATATCTTGCTTCCTTGCGCAATGGAAAACGTAATCCACAAAGGAAATGCCAATAACATCAAAGCCAAGTTGATCGGTGAGGGTGCCAATGGTCCCATCACCCACGAGGCCCATGAAATGTTATCTAATAAAGGAGTTTTTATTGTTCCCGATATCTTGGCCAACGCCGGGGGCGTGATCGTAAGTTACTTTGAATGGGTACAAGATATTCAAAGCTTCTTTTGGCAAGAAGACGAAGTGAATTCCAAGCTAAAGAACTTGATGGTAAAGGCGTTTCACGAAGTGTACACCACCTCGCAGAACCTAAAGTGCGATATGCGTAAAGCCGCCATGGCCCGCGCGATGTTGCGTTTGGAAAAGGCCATGCTCTTGCGTGGATTTTTTCCGTGATCGAAAAGGCGAAACATCTGTAGTGAGAAAGACCAGGCCCCGGAGAAAGCTTTTGGGGCCTGTTTCTTTTTAGGAGTTGTACAAAGCTTCCAGATCTTTTTTGTACCTTTGGCAGATCTGCTTGCGCTTGATCTTCAGCGAAGGAGTGAGGTCGCCATCTTCCACCGAAAATTCTTTGGGCAACAAGATAAACTTTTTGATGGTTTCGTACTTCGCCAATTGTGAATTAATGGCTTCCATCGTCTCGTTCACCTTGCGCACCATTTCGGGATTTTTCAAGAGGTCAGAGTATTCATCGTAAAGAATTTTTTGCGACTGGGCATATTGAATCACTAGCTCTTGATTGAGGGTGACGAGGGCAACGGCGAAGGGTTTCTGATCGCCGTAAACTACGATTTGGCTAAGAAGTTTCTGACTCTTGGCAATGTTTTCGATTTTCTGAGGAGCAATAAATTTCCCGCCAGCCGTTTTGATCAGATCTTTCTTGCGATCCGTAATGCGCAAATAGCCTTCGCTATCAATATTGCCAATGTCACCTGTGTAGAACCAACCATCTTTAATGGCTTCCGCAGTCGCCTCTGGATTTTTGTAGTACTCCTTAAAGTTCTTTTCACTTTTGATTAAAATTTCGCCATCGTCGGCAATTCGGATCAAAACTTCGGAGAATATTTTTCCCACGGTGCCAAACTTATTGGCTTTCGGCAGATTCACGCAAACTGGAGCGCAGGTTTCCGTCAGACCGTAACCTTCATAGACAGGCACTCCCACCGCGTGCATAAAGAGTTGAATTTCGGGAGCTAGCGGAGCTGAACCGCTCACACAAAATTTCAAACGCCCACCAAAGCGCTGAGCGATTTTTGTAAATACTAGTCGTTTGGCGGTTTCGTACTGAAGCATAAGAGAAATTCCAGGCTTTTTGCCCTTGGCTTCTAGAGTCACTACTTGTTTACCAACATCCACAGCCCAGTTGAAAAGGGCTCGTTTTGCCGCCGATCCCTGCTCCACTTGAGTTTGAATCTTCACATAAACTTTTTCAAAAATTCGCGGCACGGCTACCCAGATGGTGGGACGAACTTCTGCCAAATTGGCCACCAAGGTATCCAACGATTCGGCAAAATTACAACACCAACCGAAATAGTAGGGAGTGAGGCTTTCCCACTTGCCGAAGATATGGCTCATCGGAAGAAACGTTAGTAGCTCTTCTTTATGAGTTACATGCTCCATCATCACTTTTTCCACATCCACCATAACGGATCGCACGGCGGAATGGGTGAGTACCACCCCCTTGGGCACACCAGTGGTGCCAGAGGTGTAACAAATCGTAAAAATATCTTCCGAGCGGATTTCGTTCATCGTGCTTTCCACGCGGAGGGCGTGGGTGGATTCATTGTTCAGCCCAATATCAAATAGGGTATTCCAATGAATGATTTCAAAGGGGGCTTTGATGTCGCTGGAACGCACCTGAAAGTTTACGATAACTTTTTTCAGCTTAGAACACTTACTGGAAATCTCCGCTAGTTTCTGTAGATTCTTAAAGTCGTCGACAAACAGAATTTCCGACTCACAGTGATTAATAATGTAGGCCGTGTCATCTGGAGTGTTGGTTGGATAGACTGGCACTGTAACGCCGCCAGCACATAGAATCGCCATATCAAACTGGCTCCAATAAATGGAAGTTTGGGCCAGAATATTTACGCGATCTCCCTTTTTCATTCCCAATTGCAATAGACCGCAAGCCAATCGTTTGGAATTCTGAAAGTGTTCGGCAAAAGTGACATCTTTCCACTTGCCGTCTTTTTTGTAGCGAAATCCAACTCGACTTCCTTCGGACTTCACACGACGAACATAGGCTTCACAAATGGTTTTGGAATCTGAAATGGGATTTGACATAGCAAAATTATACATGAGGAGGGGGTTTTTCGCTTTAGGTTTGGTGTCAAGAATCGGAAAAAACCAAAAAAATCTGAGTCCTTGGAGGCCATTGGTAGATGTGAATGGCGGTGCCTAGTAGAGTGCAGGAAAATATAAATTACGGGTGCGGATACGATTACCGTTTACGGTTACGGTCCATCTCTCGTTTGGCTTCTTTGGCCTTTACGTCGGCTCGTTTGTCGTGAAGTTTTTTTCCTTTGGCGATCGCCACTTCCACTTTCGCTTTTCCCTTTAGAAAGTACATTTGCGTTGGCACCACCGTACGCCCTTGTTCATTCACCGCGGCGGACATCTTATCCAACTCTTTTCTGTGTAAAAGCAGCTTTCGTTCACGTAGTGGATTATGATTTTCACGATTGCCGTGGCTATATTCGGCGATGTGCATATTGGAGAGAAATGCTTCCCCATTGCGAAAAAAAACGTAGGAATCTGACATGTGACCTTTACCGGCGCGTAAGGATTTTACTTCAGTGCCCGTGAGCGCGAGTCCAGATTCGAATGTTTCTTCGATAAAAAAGCGAAATCGCGCGTCCTTATTGGTGGCGATAATTTTTCGTCCGCTATCCGGTTTCATGATTGTAAGACATCACCAAGAAACGCGAAAAAAAGCAATGGCATTAGTTTAAGAAGCCTAAGAGTCGGCGAAGGCCCGATAGAGATTGCCAAACTCCACTACTGAGAGCGTTTCCGCGCGGCGCTTGCCATCAATACCGGCGCGTTCCAGCGCAGTGGCGGAATCGACTTTGGCCCAGCCCATCTGGTTCAGCTCTATTGATAGCGAGTTGGATAAAGTTTTGCGGCGATGAGAGAAGCTGGCGCGCACCAGCGAACGAAAGTAGCCGAACTCTTCAGGAGTAGAAAAGATCACTTGTGGAGCGCTCAAGCGATGAAATTCCAAAACAATGGAATCCACTTTCGGAGAAGGTCGAAACGCACCGGGTTTTAGAATTTGCTGAATTTTTACGGAATAGAAATTCTGCACCAAAACGGAAATTCCACCGTAGTTTTTGCCACCGGCCGGAGCGGCAATTCGTTGTCCCACTTCCTTTTGAAACATCAACGCCATGAATGGGATTCGTTGCCAAAGACCGAGCAGACGAAACAAAATTTCTGTGGCTACGTTATAAGGCAAATTGGAGGCCACCATCAATTGTTTGTCGGGCGGTAAGAGGGAAAATATTTTTTCGAAATCAAATTCCAGCGCATCGGCATGGAAAACTTCGTGATTGCGGGAGCCGTGGATAAACAAAGTTCCCGGAATTTTTTCGGCGAACAAATCGTCTTTCTCTAGAGCGAAAAATTTCTCCGCCCGAGGGAAAAGTTCAGTGGTGAGCGCACCTCTTCCGGGACCGATCTCTAGAAGCGCTGAACAAGGCTGCGGAATAGAATCCACGATTTTCGCGATAGCCGTTTTATCCACAAGAAAGTTTTGCCCAAGCGATTTCTTGGCAAACTTTTCTCTTTTTTCGGCATTTCTGCGGGCGTTCCTGTTCTCGTCCATTATTGGCGACCTCGGGAAAGCTTGGCTTCGGTGCTGGGGGAAACGGGTAACGTGAAGAGCTCCTCGCCAGTGACGAATTCTTTTTGCTGAAAACGAATGGCTCCCAAGGCGGCGATCATGGAGCCATTATCGGTGCAAAATTTTGGTGAAGGTATGTGTAGGCGAACATCGGAAGGCAAGGCTGCTACAAATTTTTCCCGCAAACGTTGGTTGGCCGCCACTCCACCAGCGATGATGAGATCTTTGCGGCCGGTGCGACGCAAAGCCTGGATGGTTTTAGTGACTAACGCATCGACGATGGCTTCTTGAAAAGATGCGCAGAGATCGGGCAGGTTCGGCTGCGGATTTTCTTTGAGGTAATAACTCAAAGAGGTTTTTAGTCCGGAAAAACTAAAGTCACTTTCGTTTTTGCCCGCTAAGGCGCGCGGGAAATCCACAGCTTGGGGATTGCCTGTTTCGGCCAGTTTAGCTACGGCCGGACCACCGGGGTAAGGGAGACCCAGTAGCCGGGCACCCTTATCGAAAGCCTCGCCGGCGGCATCATCGCGGGTGTGGCCCACGGGGAAAAAGCCCCGCCAACCCTCCTGGATTTCATATAGGGAGGTGTGGCCGCCACTGATGATCAATCCCAAACAAGGAAATTGCACTTTAGCGCCTTCCAGCAAGACGGCCGCCAAGTGTGCCTCAAGGTGATTGATGGGAATCACGGGAAGATTATACAAATACCCCAAAGTTTTCGCGGCATTAACGCCAACCATGAGGGAGCCGATGAGGCCGGGGCGGTTCGTCACGGCAACGGCACTGATTTCGGAGTAGGTAATTCCAGAACGGGCCAACACGGCCTGGACCACGGGCAAAAGAGACTCCAAATGTTTCCGGGAAGCCAATTCCGGCACCACGCCCCCATAGCGCTCGTGCACTTCTTCTTGGCGCGCCGTGGATTCGGCCAAAAAGTGCAAGGAATCCCCTTCGAGACGCACCACGGCGGCCGAAGTTTCGTCGCAACTGGATTCGATACCAAGCACATGAAAAGCCATGCCTTTTGTTATGCCAAAGTCCGTCAACAATCCATTGAAATGAGGGGGTGTGGGCGGGTATAGTGCCAGCCATGTCGCCCACAACACCAAATCCCGTCGCCAAGCTTTTTATCTTCTCCGGCAGTTCCAACCGACCACTCACCCAAAAGATCGCCGAGTTCTTGGGGATCGAAGTAGGGAAAGCGGAGTTGCGACGGTTCAGCGATCGCGAGATTTTTGCCGAAATTCGAGAAAGTGTGCGTGGGCAAAATGTGTATGTGGTGCAAAGCACCTGCGCCCCCGTGAATGACAATTTGATGGAACTCTTGATCATGGTGGATGCGTTGAAGCGCGCTTCCGTGGCCTCCATCACTGCGGTAATTCCTTACTATGGATATGCTCGGCAAGATCGCAAAGTGGCGCCCCGCACTCCCATCACAGCGAAATTAGTGGCAGATCTCTTGGTGGCTGCTGGTGTGAATCGCGTGGTTTCGCTGGATCTCCACTCGGGTCAGATTCAAGGTTTCTTCAACATCCCACTCGATAACTTGTTTGCTCGACCGGTGTTGCTCAACTATGTGCGGGATCATTTGTGTAACGACGGTAAGGGCGAAGATTTGGTGATTGTATCGCCCGATGCTGGTGGTGTGGAACGCGCCCGCGCTTACGCGAAAAAAGTGGATGCCAAGGTGGCGATGATCGATAAACGCCGCACGGGCCCCAACGTGGCTAAGGCCATGCACGTGGTGGGTGAGGTGGCGGGAATGCGCGCGCTCATTCTCGATGACATGGTGGATACAGCCGGCACCCTTACGGAAGCTGCGGACTCCCTCATGAAAAACGGCGCCACGGAAGTGTTTGCCTGTGCCACGCACCCCGTGCTTTCTGGACCGGCCATCCAACGGCTCAGCGAAAGCGCCATCAAAAAGTTTGTTTGCACCGACACCATTCCGCTATCGGAAGAAGCCGTGAAGTGCGGAAAAATCGAAGTTCTTTCCGTGGCTGGATTGCTGGGAGAAGCCATTCGCCGGATTCATTTCCATGATTCCGTCAGCTCGCTTTTCGATTAGGAAACTGGATGAAGCTTTTAGTGGGTTTAGGAAATCCGGGGCGAAAGCATGTGCTGAATCGCCACAATTTAGGTTTCCTCGTGGTGGAAGCTTGGGCTTTGCTTAAAGGTCAAGAAGTGCAGAAAGAAGAATTTGAAGCACTGACTGCCCGAGTGAGATTTGGCAACGACGATGTGCTGGTGATGAAGCCGCAGACGTATATGAACCGTTCGGGCGAGGCCATCGGAGCGGCGCTAAATTTTTATAAATTGAGCGTAGATGATTTGATTGTGGTGCACGACGAACTCGATATTCCGCCCATGAGTTTTCGGATCAAAAAGGGCGGCGGACATGCTGGCCACAATGGCCTGCGCAGTATCTCTCCCTTTGGCGAAAACTATTATCGCTTTCGGATGGGAATTGGTCGACCGGTGCATCCGGAGATGAAAGTTGCGGATTTTGTTTTAGGGAATTTAGAAAAAACGGAATTGGATTTTTGGGAAAAAGAAATGCCCAACGTTTGCGAAGCCCTCGATCTTTGCATTCAAGGGAAGGCGGAATTGGCGATGAACAAATTCCACCGAAAGGAAAAATAGTATGGGTCTAAGTTGCGGAATCGTCGGTTTGCCTAACGTGGGAAAGTCCACGCTCTTTAATGCACTCACCAATGCCAAGGTGGCGGCTTCGAATTTTCCTTTTTGCACCATTGATCCCAACGTGGGCGTGGTGAAAGTGCCGGATCTACGTTTGGATGAAATTACCAAACGCGTGAAGCCGCAAACCACCATTCCCGCCAGCATGGAATTTGTGGATATCGCCGGGATTGTGAAGGGTGCTTCGAAGGGTGAGGGTTTGGGCAATAAATTTTTGGCCAATATCCGTGAGGCCACGGCCATTGTGCATGTGGTGCGCTGCTTTGATGACCCGAACGTGATTCACGTGGATGGTTCCGTGGATCCGCTGCGCGATGTATCGGTGATCGATATGGAATTGATGCTCGCCGATTTAGAAACCGTTTCGAAACGCTACCCGATCGTGGAAAAAAGTGCCCAGCGCGATCCCAAAACTTTTGGCAAACAAGCCGAAGTGTTGAAAAAAGTAAAAGCCGCTTTGGAAGCGGGCACGCCCGTGCGAGCCCTTAACCTCGACGAAGATGAAAGCGCCGCCATCGGTGATCTGCATCTCATGACCACTAAAAAGGTGTTGTATGTGGGCAACGTGGCCGAAGATTTTGTGGCCAATCCTGACGAGAGTCCATTTTACAAAAGATTGAAAGAGTACGCGGAGAAGGAAAAGAGCGGGATTGTTTCCATCTGCGGAAAAATTGAATCGGAACTCGTGGAGCTCGAGGGCGACGATAAAAAAGAAATGCTAGAATCTCTCGGTTTGAAGGAAGACGGGCTCTCCCGCCTGATTCGCGAAGCCTATAAGCTGCTCGGCTTGTGCACCTATTTTACGGCTGGAGAAAAAGAAGTGCGCGCTTGGACCTATCACAGTGGCTGGAAAGCGCCTCAATGTGCTGGCGTGATCCATACGGATTTCGAAAAGGGCTTTATTAAGGCGGAAGTGTTTCACTTTGACGATTTAGTGAAATACGGATCCGAGGCGGAAATCAAAGCCAAAGGTTTATTTCGCTTAGAGGGTAAAGAATACGTGGTGCGAGACGGAGATATTATGCATTTCCGTTTCAACGTATAGGAGGAAAATGAAATCCTCTCCGCTACAAGAGAGTTTTCATTTCATGCAGGCGCCTGCGGGCGGAGCCCCTGTAAAGCCCCCCTTTGATCCAAAACTTCTATTTCGATTGGCCGCCCAAGGCTTATTCATCGGCACCTCTTCGTGGAAATATCGCGGGTGGGAGGGAATGATTTATCAAGGGGGCTACGCCTCTGAGGCGCAGTTTCAGCGCGTGAGTTTGCGCGAATATACTTCCTACTTTCCCACCGTGGGTGTGGATTTTACTTATTTTGCCTGGCCCCTGCGCGAAATGATGGCCTATTTGCTAGAAAGTACCCCGGAGAATTTTCGCCTGTGCCCGAAGGTGACCAAACGAATCACTATGAGTTCGTTTCCCAATTTACCGGCCTATGGAAAATGGGCTGGCCAAAAAAATCCCGATTTCCTCAACGCGGAGTTATTTCGGGATCAGTTTTACGACCCCATTTCGCTTTTGAAGGGGCGTCTTGGTGTGGTGCTATTCGAATTTCATGGCCCCGAAGTGGAAGATTTGCAGTTGTTTGAAAAATTCTTTGCCCAGATTCCTCGCGATATTCCATACGCCGTGGAGATCCGCAATCCAGAGCTGGTGAAAACCCCTACCTACGAACTTTTGGCTAAATTAAATCTGGCGCCGGTGTTTTCCGTTTGGACAACAATTCCATCTCTCGCCGACCAGTGGCAGGCTTTTCTTCCGGTATTACCAATACTTGATTCTTCCTTGCCGTTTGTGGGCTTAGGACTATTGAAGCCAGGGCGATCCTATGACGAAGCGGTGCAACTTTTTCAGCCCTTTCAAAAAAGGTTGGAGCCGTGCACGGCGGAGATCTTAGGTTTGGCCAGCATCGGGAAAGAGGCAATGGACCAATCACGGAA
>CAYZLH010000023.1:9726-14560 GCA_964478795.1 uncultured Bdellovibrionales bacterium
ATAACCGTTTTGAAGGCTCGGCGCCCCATTCGGTGGGTGCGCTGCTCGACTCTTTTTCCTCCTTTCGTTAGTTAAGTGATTAAAATCTTAGAGTTTATTTGTTGTCCGTTTTTATCGGATATATCCCATCTTGTGTTCAGATTCTCTTTCCGTTACACCTAGCTTTATGCGCTTTTGGCAACAACTTCACCGCAAGCTTTTTGCTTTGCAATCGGGCCCAGCCCACCGGGTGATTTTTTATTACTTTGGCGAAGATCCCACCTATTTAGAAGATGCCTATGTGACTGTGTTTCGTAACGGCGTGGTGGAAATCCATCACCGCAACGAGCATGTGTCCACTCATGCGCAAAATGTAGAGATCCTTTGGAAGGGTCGCGGCAGCACTGGCCACAAGGGGCGGCATCTTTCGCTCATTAAAAGCGAAAATTTAAAGCAATAGCAGCTCTTCCGAAAATTTTCTCGCAAAACCGCGCAAAAATGTTCTTCTGGTTCGCGCTCTAATTTTTAGTCCACGAGCTTCGTTTCTAGCTCTTTGGCCGCTTTTAAAATCTCATTTGGCGTTCCGAAAAGAATTACCACATCGGCGGTGGTAACTTCAGCTACGACGCCCGTTTTTGTGTTAGTTAATGTATCTGAATTGTAGAGTCCACTCAGAAACGAACGATAAACTATGTTTATTTGATCTGGGATTTTGCCTTGTGCCGGGTTGTACGAGGGAACCCAAGCCGAAGCGACCCTGCGGTTTTCAACGTACAGACGAGTTCCGTTCGCTGCGTAACCAGCTACAGGAACAGTGTTTGCTTTACTTTTCGGGATGTACAAGCCAATTGCCGTACCAGAATTTGGTCTGGTCACATCATTTGTCGACATCACCATCAATCCTTGAGAATCCATCGGGGCGGTGGAAATAGAGTTTTTAGCCATTGAGCTCAACTTACTCCCTCCTACAGAAATATTCATAGAGGAGGACGCATCGAGGTCGGGAAGATGCTTTGCTTGAACCTTCAGAGAGTTTCTATCTCCCGAGACCAGTAGATTTAAATTGACCCAAGCTTTTGCCGTGGTGTCATAGTAAAGAGCATATTTGTATTTATATGAAGCATTGGAGTTAAACACTCGAATCCCGTAGCTAAGAATTGCCCCGGAGTAATCCGAAGCAGTCAGCGCAGGAGCACCACCATTCGATGTCAAAAATGGACTGTTTGTAATCGACTTCATGAACCAGTTTTCGCTGAAGATCGGATCGCCGGTATTTGTAGTTCCGCCTGGAACGCTAAACTGCTGAATCGATTTTGGCTTCCCTTCAAATTCATAGATAAATTTGTGACGAAGAGCGGGAATTCGATTTTCCGCGGTAATTAGCTCACTAATATTTTCATAAGATCCTTCAAAATTAAATTCACTGCGAACCTCCGAGTCTTGACCTTTAAAACCAGAAGCCCACACCTTCTGTTCATTAAAACCATCTTCATCACTCGCACGTTGGTCGATCGAATCCGAGCGGTCATCTGGAGCTAGATCTTCCATTTCAGTAAAATCGAATTCGGCATTACTGAAAAGAGGCAGAGTAAACTTACGAATGTTTACGGCAGTTACTTTTCCGAGCGAATTCGTAACTGTCGATAATTTGGCATCAGCTCCAGCTACGTCATTAAATCCGGCTTGGGTTGGGTTGTGATATCCACCATGAAGCATATCTCGGATACTGCTTTGCCAGCCTCTGCCGAAACGGTAGGCCACGATATTTCCGCTAGGACTGCTGCCACGTTTCACCACGTTCACGTAACCAATATATCCACCACCACGCAAATTGGGGCCGATATCAACTTTTTCAATCGTACTGGTCGCAGAGCCAGCGAGCTGAATGCGGTGGGTATCTTTTACGTAGTAGGTATCGGTAAGCGAACGATTGACTACGATTGCCGTGGTCGAGTTGGACGGCACGCTAGTGGAATACGAAAGCGAAGCGGCAACAGCAACGGAAGTAGACAGTCCGATTACGGATATACCAAATATTTGTACTTTCATTTTTCCCCCAAAACCACACGACCCCTGCGTCAGATATTACTCTAACGACCAAAAAGTGAATGGACTGGTGTGTTGGTTAAGTGATTTAAATTATTGGATAATTTAATTATCTCGGGGGAGACAGTGGGGGTAAGAAACGCGAGAATTACACGGTAAGCCGTTAGGCATTGTTCCACGGGCGAGGCTTGCCCTTTTCATCCACTGAAACAAACACGAGTTCGCAACGGCAAATTTCGGCTTCAGGCTTTAGCTCGTAGGAATTTAACGGGCTACTGCGTGGCACCGGATCGTCAGCAAAAGATCGCCGGGTCACTAACGTGCTAATTGTGAGCGAGGTGGTGCCAGCTTTGGCAACTTTACACCAGATCTCCAACATATCGCCGAGTTTCGCTGGTTGATGAAAAATCAGTTCGGAAATTTTTTTGGTCACGATTCGGCGCGCGTTCATTTGGCAGCTGGCGTAAATTGCGGTGCCCTCATCGATCCAGGCCACCAGTTTGCCTCCAAAAATCGTGCCCGCAGAGTTGAGGTCTTCATACATCACGATGCGCCGATAGGAGCGTAAGTACCCCTGCTTTTCGGGATCTAAAGGGCCGTCGGACTTAGGATTTCTGTTTTCTTTGGTTTTTGCCATTGGCTCGCGAGCTCCTCAATTGAGGTTATCATACCATCTTTTTGCAAGAGCTTGTACCAGGCGTAGTTGCGCAAGATTGCCGCCACATACTTTCTGGTTTCCGTAAATGGAATGGTATCGATAAAAATATCCATATCGAACTTTTCCTGCATGGCCGGATATTCCTGCATTCTTTTCTGCCACTGGCTGGCCCGCGAGGGACCCGCGTTGTAACCGGCTAATGCCAAACCAATATTACCTTGGAAACGATCTAGCAGTTTTTTGAAATAAGCGGCGCCCATCTTTACGTTTTCCTCAGGCAGATAGAGCATTTCTCGATCGGCCTTGGCGTTGATTTCCTTCGCCGTAGGTACCAAAAGTTGCATTAATCCGATGGCATTTGCCCGCGATACGGCCTTTGGGATAAAAGCGCTTTCCTGTTTCGTGATCGACGCTAACAGTAGAGGATTCACTCCCGTATCTTCGCCAGCTGCCCCAAACTCTTCCTGAAAGAGCGGAGGGAAAAAGATTTCTAGACTCAGCAAATTGAGCAGATTGGCATCAAGACTCACGGCCGCGAAGGCGTGAGAAAAAGCTGCCAAAGAATAACCCGAGCTCTGGTAGAGGATGGCCATCAAGAGCGCATTTTGCGGATCTTCTTGTCCCACCGTGAAACCGCCAGGACGATATTGAAATAGCGATTGGGCTTCAAATCGGGCGGTGTCGATGAGTCCTTCCTCTAATAAAGCACGCAACCGCCACATTGATTGGTATTGTTTTGGCAGCAAATTGCCTTGAAAAGCATTCAGTTTCAGATCAGCTGGGACGAGAAAAGTCGAAAGATCTTTTTTGAGCTTAATTGCACTTTGTAAGCCGTAATAGGAAAGAGTGTTGTCGGTGAAAATGGCTTCGTAAAGTTTAGCGGCTTCTTCCTTATTTCCTTTTTCCTCTTCCGTGCGAGCCACCCAATATTGGGCACGTTCAAAGTGTTCGCTGGTGGGAAATTCCGTGAGAAATTTTTTGAAAATTTCGTTGGCCTGGGCCCAGTCTTTTTTTAAGACAAATTCCATTCCCTCTGCGAATAGATCGGCGTCGGGATTGATGGGTTTCACGCCTGAGGGGGATGTTGAATTCGTACGAAATCGCGCCAGCTCGGCATAGGCCTGCAGATCTTTCGCTGGTAATTCTTTTTGAATCTTTGTGCGCAGAGTGGACTGACTCGACAGCGCTTGAGTAACTTCTCCCACGAATGGACCTAGTAAGGGATCCTTATTGTTTTTCAGCAATGTGTAGAGAGCAGTGGCTTCCTCTTCGCGATCATCCCACTTTTTCCAATTGGTACGGGCCAGGCAACGCATCAAAGTGTACTTAGCGTTGGTATTTTTCTGTTTGGCTTCTTCTAGACCATGAGCGCAGTCGCAATTCTGTAACAACTCTTCCATTTCGTCGCGATAGGGAGAGTAGGGATATTCGAAAAGAAATTTCTGTGTGAGTTCTACGCCCTTCTGAAATTCACGATTTTCAAAATAGAGCACGGCCAATTCGTGTGCAGCATGTTCAGACATTTCCGTTTTTTTGCTGAGAGCGAGGAATTCCTTTTTGGCCTGTACATTCTTTTTCTGCTGACGAAGCTCTACGGCCTTTTTAAACTGCTTGGCTGGCTTTAGAAAATTTTTCTCATAATTTTTGGGAGGCGACGCGAGAAAAGATTTTATTTCCGCCGGCAGCGAGGCCTCACCGGGCGTAGAAAATAGCAGAGCGATGAGAACGACAAAGCGCAACGTCATTTCAATGGTATATCACGACTCAGTTCTTGAAGCGCAGTGAGAACTTCTGTAACGCTCGCCTGCTCTTCACCAGAAAGGGAGCCTTGCAGTTTTTCCAGTTTGGGAATAACCGAGTTTACTCGTTCGAAATCTCTTCGTCGGCGAATAAAAATAGCATCGGTCATCGAATTAAATCCGTCGGCCAGTTCCGGAAAATTATCTTGAGTGCGGAAAAAAATATGACGATCTAAAATTCCTTGTTGCATTGCCACCATCGACATTCGCAATTTATATAGAGGGCCGGCAATTCGGTGCGAATGAAAAATGGCCAATATGAATGCACTAATCGCGGTAACGGTAAAACTTAACAGCAAAAAGATCATGAGATCGTAACGAGCTTCTTTTAATGCTTGCTGGGCATTCGGAT